>DAOVLV010000222.1 GCA_030631085.1 Planctomycetales bacterium
CCCAGCCCGCTGGCAGCGCCAAGCCCCATCGCAACGCCCAATGCCCGGCCATGTCCTTTGACCAGCAGGAAGGCGGCTGCGGCGGGATTCGCCATGAGCGAATAGATCATCAGCCCGCCGATGGTCTGAAAATTCACCGTCAGGACAGCGGCAGTGAGGATAAGGAATATCGTCCAGATGAGCGTTACGTGCACGCCGGCGGCGGCGGCGTGAAACCGGCTGAACATTATCGCGCGCATCTCCTTGTAAAACATCGCAACGAAGGCGACCTGAATGGCGGCGACTGCCGACATCAACGCCACGTGGTTCCACCGGCAGTAGATCAGGCTGCCCCATAGCAGGTTGCGAACGTCGTTGTCGCTCCTGCCGAACTTATCGAAAAGCCCGATTCCAAGGAACGCCAACCCCATCGACAGCGTGAACAGCAGCCCCATCAGGACGTTGATGTTAATGTGCGTTCTTTCCGGTTCAAGCATCCCCAGGAGCATTGCTGTTATAATCGCGCCGGCCAGGGCGGGTATAAGCAGCACCGGTCCGGTCAGTCCGAACAGCGAGCCGAAGACAGCCCCGGCCAGGGCGGCGTGCGAGACGCAGACGCCCAGAAACGGTATCCGCATCCCGATGACGTACACGCCGAGCATCCCGGTCGATGCACCGGCAACCGCGCCGCCCACCATCACAGGCGCCCAATCAGTCAGCCAGATGATAAGTTCGCTCATCTAAATATTACCCGCAAAATACGAAATCCGAATATCGAAATCCGAAACAAATTCTAAATCAGAATTTTCTAATGTTCAAAACACAGATCGAAAACGAATGTTTTTTTTGTTTCGGATTTTAATCATTTGTATTTCGATATTGTTTCGGATTTCGGGATTCGTATTTCGGATTTAGTTCACCCATTATCACAATTACACTCCGGAAACCCTTCCCGACGGAATTACCGCATGGCGGTCGCCGTTGTGCACCACCGCGAGCGAGCCGCCGTAAAGAGAAGCGATTCGCTCATTCGTCAGCACCTCTTCAGGCGTCCCGTCGGCGGTGATTCGTCCCGCCTCCAGAAGCACCACGCGCCGGCAGCAGGGGGGTATGACCTCCAGTTCGTGGCAGACAAGAACGACGGTCATGTGCATTTGGCGGTAAAGTTCCTCCATGACGGCCACGATCTGCTCGCGCCAGAATAAATCGAGATTGGCTGTCGGCTCATCCAGCACGAGCAATTCAGGCTGTTGAACCATTGCACGCGCGATGAGCGCCTTTCGCTGCTCCCCGCCGGATAAGTCGCTGTATGCGCTGCCAGTAAGTCCGCGAAGTCCGAGCCGTTCGATCCACTCATCGACGATTTGCCAATCATCCCGGCCTAGCGGGCGAAACAGTCCGACGATGCCACATCGTCCTATGGCGACGACCTCGCGGAGCGTCAGCGGCATCTCGCTGTGAGAGGCGAGGATTTGCGGGACATACCCGACTCGTCGGCGAAGCCGGCTCAAACCCGCCCGGCGGACGCACTGCCCCAGCAGCCTCACCTCGCCCGCAACGCCTCGCTGAAAACCCAGGCAGCATTTCAGCAGCGTGCTCTTACCCGCGCCGTTGGGGCCAAGAACGGTAACGACTTCGCCGTCGGAGACTGACATGTGTTCAACGGACAGTATCGTCCGCCCGCCGGCTAATACATTCAGCCCGTCAATTTGTATCGCCGAAGAAGTCATTGTGAAATTCTGTCGCTATTCTATTGCGCACATTTTGACGGGCGGCGTGTGGGGAAACGGTATCAGGTCGCGGGAAGGCCGAACCTCTTTCTCGCAGCAAGGCGGAATCTCCGGCATCGCGTTTTCGCGTCTTTGGCGGATTCTTTGTCTGCCGACTCGCCCGGATACCTGTAAGCCACAGCGAAACCGGATAACCATGCGAGGTCTTCGCGGAAGATTTTCCAGGCCGGCTCAGCCGATACCACCTGATCCAGTAGTGCAACAAGGTCGTGTACTTTTTCGAACTCAATTCCCGCCTGACAGAGGCGGGCCTTAAGATACTTCTCTGCGCACTGTTGGGCATGGAAGCAGGCACCGTCGAAATTGGGGTTTTTCCGTGCTCGCGTTTCACGCAACACAGTGGCGTAATCACCTTCTGCCTTTTGAATCCATTCATCTGCCAGAGGCTTCATAGAGCACCTTTCCCAGTTGAAGGATATTTCGCATAAAGTTGTCCCCCATATCAAGCCGCTTCTGCACCATCTGAGGAGTGCGAACCAGAAGGTCCACAGGGAACGGAGGGTTTATCTTCAGACGAACTTCCACGGACTTGGCAACTGACTTACCTTCAAAAGGCATGATAACCAGCAGGTCCACGTCGGAACCGGAACCAGCCGTACCTCCGGCATGGGAGCCGAACAGGATTACCCGATCGGGACGAAATTCCCGACCGATCCTTTGTCCGACTTCCTCAATTTGCCTCATTGCGACCATATAATACTCCCTCTCTATCTTACTCTACTCGACTGATTTAATCACCTGTTCCATGCTGCGAGTTTGGTAACGTTGTCGCGGACGAGTTTATCGAACCCGTCGTCGGTTGGGAAGTTTCCGAATACGACTACCTTCGCGTCAAGCCTTTCTGCCAGCGAGTCGGCCAATTGCCGACCGGCGGGGAGGTTGGCGATGATGATCTTCACCCCGGCCGACCTTGCCGAGCGGCGGGCGGCGGTGATTTCACTGATACCGGCGGCGTCGGAACTTTTAAAGGTGGCCACGACGTTTAGACCCAGATACCGGCAAAATGCGGCCTGGTGACGACTGGCGAGTACGGGCGAGCCTTTGAGTTTCGCCGATTCGATTTGTCCCTTGGCCCACTCACCAAGCGACACCATTCTCGCCGCGATCGCTTTCAATCTGTCGTCGGCGCCGGTGCGGTCGAGCAGACCGGCCGATACGAAGGCGTCGGCTGTCTGACGACAGGCTGAGAGGTAACTTTCCGGTTCGCACAGCCCGCCGTTAATCTTTATCGAGGCGATTCTCAGCCCGGCGTCTTTGAGGTGCGAGAGTTTCTCCTCCAGCGAGTCCTGGAAGTCCTGCCGCAGGAGTACCCGGCAGGCGCGTAGTTGCTGAATCTGCGACGGACGGGCGTCGAAATTTCCCGGACACGTCCCAGGTCCGGACAGGCGAAGTATGTCCTTGCCGTTTTGGAGCATTTCACGGGCAGCACATCCCAGAAATGACGTCGTCGCCGCCACTTCGGGTGGGGGAGTCTCGTCTTTCCTGCCACACCCGGCTACGACAAACAACACCGCCAAAAGAAAAATGGGACAAGTCCAGTTGTGGCCATGAGAGTATTGTTTGTTTTTCATCATTTTTCCTACGGGGACGTGGCGTATTGCCCCTCGGCGAGACGAGATCGCACGATAAGCCCCTTTTCTGATTCGCCGGGATACCACGCATCCTGCGCGAGTGGATGGTGTTGCTCCAGCGCCCTCCAGTAGCCGATATCGCCGTAGGTTCCGACGCTCCAGAGGACGAACTTGACAGGGGTGGTTTTCGGGTTGGTCCAGGTCTTGCCCGATGAATTGTTACCATCGGGAAAATCATCGGGGACCCATAGTCCCGTTATGGTTCCGGCGCCGTTGTGGTAACCTTTTCCCGGTGCGAGGTATTTGTAGGTGCGATTGGGATTGAACGGGTCGATGGCCGAAACTGTCAGGTGGCTGTCGGCTGGGGGAGTCGGCAGGTAGCCTCCATGCGCCAACTCGCCCGGTAGTTCGGCCCAATCGGGCACCTTGGCGTCGCCCCCGTACTCGCAATAGGTCCGCGAGGGTGGATACGCCTTATTGTGTCCGTAATAGACCTCAAGGGCAGTGGCTATTCCGGAAAGTTCCGCCTTGGCCTGCGTTACCTTGGCCAGAAACTTCGCCCGTCCCAGGCTTGGCAGCAGCATCGACACCAGCAGGGCGAGAATCGCCACAACCACCAATAACTCCACGAGGGTAAAACCCGGATGTTGGCTGTTCTTGTCGAGCATGATTCCCGTAATACCAAATCAACAATTCTTATGCGTCCATTATCGACTTCTGCGTCGGCGCAGGATCGCCATGCCGCCGAGAACCAGCATCACCGCAGAGACCGGTTCGGGAATGACGACCCCGTCGGGCCGGGTTACCCAAATCTGGTAGCTGTCCGTCAGACCGCTGCCGGGGACAGGACCACCACCGGCGAACTCCGGCTCCTGATTACCCAGACCGATTACGTCGAATTTGCCGGTAGGCCGGGGGCCGAACGTAACATTGCGAAGCGCCATGAGCAGTTCGTTTCCGTCATCGTCGGCGATGATAATGTCCTCGTTGCTGCCCCACGTACCGGAGACGATGTGTACGTCGTTGATACGGATTCGCCGACACTGGTAGTGCTCTCCGCCGCAACAGCGGGTGAAGTTGAAGGTGTTCATTTCCGCAATGGTAACGACCTCCGGTTCCGGAAGGCCCACGCCGGCTTCGATCAGTTCGACGGTGAAGTTCAG
>DAOVLV010000009.1 GCA_030631085.1 Planctomycetales bacterium
GCCCGTCGGCTCATTGCCGCCAGCGCGTCTGCATCGCAGGATAACTCCAGCATTCCCGCCGACATTTCGATTCGCTTCAGCAGGTCGGCGTCAGACCAGAACTCCAGGTGATGGGCGATTCCGAACCGCGTCCGCAGCGGCGGAGACAGCAATCCCGCGCGGGTCGTCGCGCCGATGAGCGTAAAGGGTTTCAGAGGCAGATTAATCGTCCGGCTGTGCATACCGGAATCGACCACGAAATCGACCTTGAACTCCTCCATCGCCGGATAGATGTACTCTTCGACCGCAGGGCTTAGGCGGTGAATCTCGTCGATGAACAGCACGTCGGACGCTTCAAGGTTGGTGAGGATTCCGATCAGGTCGCCGGGGCGAGTCAGGGCCGGGCCTGAGGTAACTTTTATCGTCGCAGCCATTTCGTGCGCGATGACGTAGGCGAGGGTGGTTTTTCCCAGCCCCGGCGGACCGTGGAGGAGGACGTGCTCCATCGGCTCGGACCGCTCGCGTGCGGCGGTAACGGCGATGCGAATCTTCTCCATCAGTTCGGGCGAACCGATACACTCATCAAGCCGCCTCGGGCGCAAGGCGATATTGAACTGCTCGTCGTCAGCGCCGGTCGATTCGGTGGTAATTATCTTCTGTCGTGCCATTTTTTTAGTAGCCAGTAGCCGGTGGTCGGTAGCCGGTTACTATCGCCCTCCCGCCTTCAATCGGTACACATGTTGAATTATCGCTTCGGGCGAATCAAGTTCGGGCGCGACGGCGATGACGCGCTCGACCAGTGCGGCAGCGTCGGCTCGTCGTTCGCCGAGTTGGACCAGTACGGCGATGGCCTCTGCGGCGGATTCGGAGAATTCCGCTTCAACGACCGGCGTCAATTCGCCGGCGAATTCGTCAACCTTGTCCGAAAGTTCCACGATAATCCGCTCAGCGGTGCGATTACCTATCTCCGGCAAGGCGACGAGGAATTTCGCGTCCTTGTTGGCGATAGCAGCGGCGACTTCCGTCGGCGGGCGAACCAGGGCGCGCAGGGCCTTGCGGATACCGATACCCTTGACCGTCGTGAACAGGCTGAAGAAATCGCGGTCGGTCTCCGCCATGAAACCAATCAGCCTCGGCGTCTGGACGCCGTGAGACGGATTACCCTCGAAATAGTGAATCGTGTGGAGGATGACGTCCTGGCCTGCGCGCCGGCTAAGCCGCTCGATGTCGCAGGCCGGTACGAGCACCTCGTACCACACCCCGCCGCCGACGTCTATCAACGCCGACGAACCGGCAATCTCTTCCAACCGTCCTGTAATACGGGCTATCATCTGTGAACTGTTTTAGCCGCGAACGGCGCGAACTAAAACACTTTTTTTTCGGTGCCGCTAACGAGACGCTGTTATGACTCGCTCCAGTCCAGTCCACCCCAGACCTTACGGGCAAGGGCCTTGGCTTCCTCGGAAGGTTGAATATCTCCGAGGATGCTGGACATGGGCTGGCCCGGCTTGGCCAATGCGGGATTCGCTGACCAGTCGTCGCCCTCGTATTTCTTGCGGTCCTCTTCCTTGCGGAAATCGGGCACATCGACCGGTATGCCGCCCTTCAGTGCCGACTGGTAGGCGAGGATACCGACGATGCTCATCTGCACGCCGCGATAGACGTCCAGGTACGGCTGCTTACCCGTGCTGATGGCCTGGGCGAAGTGGTAATTGGTAAAGAAATCCCCGCCGCTGTGGCCGGTCTTAACCGCGTCCTGGTGGCGCTCGGGGAAATCCGGCAGGTATATCCGCTCGACGGGTTCGCCGGCGTCCTTGTCGAGGGGCGCCCGGTGCAGGCGCAGCATGTTGGTATTCATCACGCGGAGGCTCTCCATGAGGCCCTTGTTACCGTGGATGCGGGTGCAAAGTTGGTGGCCTCGCAGGGCGCCATGGAGCGATTTGACGACGGCGCCGTTGTCCATCTTCATCATGATGACCGCGGCAGTGTCGCCCCGGCCGGTGTGCATCGTCTTTGTCGGATCGTCGTAGTCATATGGAACAATAAAGGCGTTGACCTGAACGGGCCAGGTGTCCGTGATGTACATGACCGGCGCGATCGAGTGGGTGCAGTAGTAAGTGGCAGGAATCCAGTTGCGCCAGTGGTTCCAACCAACGCTGCGGGCGAGTTTCTCCTCGGCCGAGTCGGGATGGACGTACTCACATTCGCCGTAGAGGAACTTGCCGATGACGCCTTGGCGGTAAAGGCGGCGCATCTCCTGATTATAGACGAAGTAGGCGCAGTTCTCGGCGAACATGTATATCCTGCCTGTGCGCTCCACCGCGCGGATAAGTTCGACGCCTTCACCGAGAGTGCCGCAGGCGGCGCATTCGCTCATCACGTGAAAGCCCGCCTCCATAGCCTTGACGGCGAACGGCGCGTGCTCGTGAAAATAATTGGCCAGAACCACCGCGTCCATCTCATGGGTGAGGAACTTGTCGTAGTCGCTGTAGGTTGTCACACCCAACTCTTCGCTCGCCTCTTTCAGTTTCTCGGTCCAGGTATCGCAGAGTGCGACGAGTTCCATTCCGGCCGCACCGGCGCCGCGGGCAAAACTCATCCCGCGCATGACGCCAACCACACCTACGCGAATCTTCCTGTCAGTCATTCTCGCTTTTCTCCCTTCTGTGAATCTATGCAATCAGTGTAACTCGTGGACTGTTTTTCCCGCACATAGTGCGATGGCCAGTGCGTCGGCAACGTCGGGGGGTTGCGGTAATTCCTTCAGTTTGCATACGGCCTGGATTGACCGCTGGACCTGCCGCTTCGACGCGTGGCCGTTGCCGGTCAGGGAGCGTTTTATCGTGGTGGCGGGAAGGTCGCGAACAGCCACGCCGGCGACAGAGCAGGCCAAAAGAATTACACCCCGCGCGTGCCCCATCAGTATGGATGTGCGCGGATGGCGGTAATGGGCGTAGAGTTTTTCGACGGCTGCAAGATCGGGCTTCAGCTCGGCGATGATTTCCGTCAGGTCGGTGTGGATTTGCGCGATGCGTCCAGCCAGGTCGGCCTTGGCGTCGGTCTGGATGGTTCCCGCCTCGATAATCACCGGTTCGCGCCGGCCGAAATCCACGGCGGCATAACCGGTAATGTTCAGACCCGGATCAATTCCCAGAATACGATACATGTCAAAATGATAAGCGCACCGCGAGAAAACGGAAAGTCGAATCCCAACCTTCCTGCCGGCGGGCAGGCATGGATCAGCGCCATCGGCGTGCATCAGGCCCATCGCCAATGACGGGCAGGCAGCCGATTCGCAACCGTGCGCAGCCCAGCGGTATGAGCGTAATTTGCTCTACCGGCTGGTCCGACTCGATGGGGCTGACCTGGAGTTCTTCGACGGTTTCATTCTCGAGGCCCCAGTTGGGGATCCGCTTACCGGTAGCCTTGATTTCGACAGGCGCTGCCTCAATGGTCCACGGCTGATCGGCGACGGCGTCCTTTTCGGCGACTTCAAACGACTCTGCCGGGTCATCGCCATCAATAACCAGTCCGTAGTTCCACGGACTCTTCGGGAACACTTCCCATTCCGGCCAATCGTCCGTCCCGCCGCTGCGCCGCCAGTCCTCTTCGATTTTCACCGAATAGCTCAGCGGTCCGCGGTCCACTGTTACGCTGCCGTTTCGCGGCCACTGGGTCAGCGAAATCTCCATCGGCATTTTTATAGCGATTGTATCGCCAGCCGACCATTCGCGCTCGATGCGAACGTACGTTTCCGGCTCAGCGACGACGTCCAGATTTTGCCCATTCACTGCGACCTTGAAGCCCCGGCACCATCTCGGCACTCGCAGATAGAGGGGGAATTCGACCTTCCCGGCCGTCTCTACGGACATGGCAACCTGGCCGCGGAATGGATAGTCGGTCTCGGCGCGTATGATAACTTCCGCGCCGGCCCGGCCGAGTTTCGCGGTAACTTCGCCGGGTCCGTACACCCAGGCCGCCAGACCGTCGTCGACTGTGGCCTGAAAGAGATTCTGCACGTACCACGGCCAACCCATCGCAACGTTGTGCTGGCAGCAGCGATAAATCTCGTAGGGCGAATAATCCAACTGCCGGTACTTGTTGCAGTATTCGTGATTTTCCGAGGCGTCCAACTGCGGCTGGTTTGATGCCGTCAGGTAGTGCAAGGCCTTGAGGTCCGGCGTCTGGGCGGCGGGGAAATGGTTCAGCATCACGTCCTCGCACCGGTCGGCGTAGATGGCATCGCCGGTGATACGCCCGAGGATGTAGAAACTCTTGGCGAACTCGACCATCGCGCACGTCTCAAACCCTTGGCGCGGGTCAACACAGCCGGGGCGGACACGCTCGTCGGCGGCGAATATACCCCGCGGCTGCTGACCCCACGTAACCATGTGCTGGGCATACCAGTACTCCGTAGCGGCCAGGTGCTGCGCCAGACCCGACTGGACGTAGTAACTGCCGGGATAACGAAAACGCTGGGTGAAATTGACGACGTGGTGATCCAGCCATTCGTCCCGTGGTCCGGCGATGCGGCGGTAGAACCGTCTGGCCAGGTCCAGCAACCAGGCGTCGCCGGTGTGATTGTACAGCCAGTGGATGTGTGGCAGCATCTCGCCGGCCCGGCCGCACTGGATGCCCGGCTTCCAGTCGCCGAAACCCTCTTTGAGCCTTGGCAGGAACATTTCATCCGGCAGGTCGCGGCAAAACTCGAAGAATCGCGTCATGAACGGAATGACCCGCTCGTCGTGCGTGTGTTCGTAGTAATGGATGACGGCGTCAAGCATGACCATATGGGGCCAGAGGTCGCAAACCCGTTGCCCGTTCTCCCCCACGACCTCCTTATGGTAACTCGCGCCGAAGTAGCCGTCGGCATCCTGACCGGCGAAGAGGGCCTTGATCCAGCGGTCGGCCTCGGCCAGAAGCCGCTCGTCGCCGGTCAGCACGGCCAAGTCGTAGAAACCGCGAAGCCAGTATGGCTGTTCTTCCCACCCCTCTTTGTCGCCGCCGAACCAACCATTGTCGTCAGCGAGGAACTCGCTGATCTCGGTCAGCCGACCGACCATGCCGTCGGCCATCAGGTCGAGTTGGCGCTTGAGCCAACCGCCGGGGCGAACGGCCCCCAGCGGCAACTTGACCAGCGGAGACGGCATAAGCGGCGGACGATTGCTGCAATAGAAGGAATTCGACCGCTCCGTGGTGGGGACGGCTGCGACATCGTTCTGCATGGTGAAACTCCTTATAGGGGGAACGAAGACCGTAAATGTAGCAACTCGACACTAACGGCACAAGGGATCCGCCGGTCAATCGGGGCATTCATCTTCGCCCAGTGCTTCCGGGTTAGCGGCGAATGACTCTAACAACTCTTTGAAGTCTTTTGGTATGTCGTCCATATCGCTGTGCCCGTAAAAAATCTACCGCGTTGACACGTTCTTCAGGCGTCCGGCTGAGTCAGTATTGCAAATCCTCCTGAACGCCGGACCTGTCGTGCAGGTGTCTTTTTGTAACGACCTTTTCGATCACAATACCAGTATCCGCAATAGCCCCTGCCAAGTAAAGCGATAACATACTCAAAACTACGGTGGACGTGGGTTGCTCGCAGCCTGCGTTCGTGCCATAATCGTCGCATAAGAATCGTTTCGGGCGAAAGGGGTTTGCGTGATGAATCCAGGTTTAATCGTCATTATCGTTATCGTGGTAATCGCGGGTATTGCCTACTCCTACTATGTAACCGCCCAGCGACGCAAGGAACTCTGTGCGTGGGCGCACAGCCACGGGATGAGTTTCAGCCCGGCCAAGGACCGCGGCTTCGACGACTACTTCAGTAATTTCAAATGCCTCCGCAAAGGCCACAGCCGATACGCGTACAACATCATGGAAGGCCAATGGAATAATCTGGCGATAAAGGCCTTCGATTACCACTATGCGACCGGATCGGGCAAGAACCGCTCCGACCACTACTTTTCGGCTGTGATTCTCGCCAGCGGCATTCCGCTCAAACCGCTATATATCCGACGGGAGAGTTTCTTCGATAAACTGACGGAATTTATCGGGTTCGACGACATCGACTTTGAGTCGGCAGAGTTCAGCCGGAAGTTTTACGTCAAGAGTTCCGACAAGCGATGGGCCTACGACGTAATCCACGCCCGGATGATGGAATATCTTATGGCCGCCCCTGATTTCGGTATCCAGTTTGACTTGATGCACATAATCGCCTGGCGAGGCCGGAAGTTCAAACCGGCGGATTTCCAGGCCGCCGCCGAACTAATCAGCGGAATCCTCGACCGCCTCCCGGAATACGTCGTCCAGCAGCAGAGCCAGTAACAGTTTGACAATCGAAAGCGAATCCCTATGTGGGCGTTAGTAATTATCAGTCTGATTTTTGCATTTTTGCTCTACTACGATGTACGCGATAAACGACGGATCAAGAATCGGGAACGACGTCTCAAAACATGGGCGACGGGAAAAGGGCTGGAATATGATTGGGGACCGAATCGCCACCTATTCTACGAGTTCCCTCAATTTGAATGCCTTCAGCCGGGTGTAAATCGATATGCTTATAATATCGTCAAGGGTATTTGGAAAGACCGTAATGTTTTGGCGTTTGACTATCACTTCAAGGTTGATCCCAAAGGCCCAACATGCTATTTCTCGGCTGTGATAGTAGAGAGCCATACTCCTCTGAAGACCTTGTTGATTCGCCCCGAGAAGTTCAGCGACAAGGTTGCAAATTCGCTGGGGTTTCACGACATTGAATTTGAGTCAGACGAATTCAATCGCATGTTCCGGATCGGAGCGCCTGAAAAGCGATGGGCGTATGATGTATTGCATCCACGGGTAATGGAGATTCTTATTTCCGAACCGAAATTCCTTATCAAATTTGAGGGAATGTATGCGATTGCTTATCGTCCTATGGTAATGTCCATTGAGGATTTTGATGCGGGGATCGAGCTTTTGTGTGGTATTCTGGATCTTGTTCCGGAATATGTTACTCAACAGCCCGAAGGAGAATCACTATCGTGATGATACTGGCCCAAGCGGAAATGGTTCCACTGTATATCGTTCTTGCAGTCATTCTTCTGGTCGTAATCTGGGTGGTGGCTACGTACAACGTGCTGGTGCGTCTGCGTCAGCATGTCAAGGAGTCATGGTCGGGGATTGATACGGAACTTCGCCGCCGGTACGACCTGATCCCCAACCTTGTCGAGGCCGTCAAGGGCTACGCCGCACATGAGCAGCAGGTGCTGGTTGCAGTTACCGAGGCCCGCAACCGTGCTGCCGGCTCGACCGGTTCGCCGGAATCGCAGGCCAGGGACGAAAACGCCTTCGTCGGTTCGCTTCGTCAACTCTTTGCCCTTGCGGAGAATTACCCCGACCTCAAGGCCAACGAAAATTTCCTGCAACTTCAGAAGGAATTGGCCAATACCGAAGACCGCATCCAGGCTGCCCGTCGGTTCTACAACGCCAACGTCCGCGACATTAACACCCGCGTCGAGGTCTTCCCGTCCAACCTCATCGCCGGGATGTTCAAGTTCGCAAAGGAGGAGTTCTTCGAGATTGAGGACGCCGGCGTCCGCCTCCCGCCGCAGGTGAGTTTGTAATGAAACGTAAGATGCGCAACATTCGAACATGAAAGAAGAAAACCTGAAACTCATCGAACCTTCTGATGAATACCGGGACGATTTCCTTGCAATGGCCAGGGAATATCTCGCCACGGGTGTTTCGGAGCAAAAGGCCGGGTACCAGGAGGCCTTCGATGACTTCCCGGCCTACGTCCGCAAGTGCCGAAACCACTCCCGCGGAATTGGCTTGCCGGAAGGCTGGGTACCGGCAACGACCTACTGGCTGGTCCGTAACGGACGGACGATCGTGTCGGTCAGCAACCTCCGCCACAGCCTGACGGACCACCTTGAACACGAAGGCGGGCAAATCGGTTACAACACCCGACCGTCGGAGCGCGGCAAGGGTTACGGCTCGGTCGTCTGCGCCCTGACATTGCGGAAAGCCGGCGAAATGGGTATGAAACACATACTCATCACCTGCGACACCGACAACCTCGCTTCGGCGCGGATCATTGAGAAAAACGGCGGCAAACTGGAGAACCAGACCGTCTCAAAAGAGACCGGCAAGACGAAGAACCGGTACTGGATTGACCTGTAAAGACGGAATAGACATAAAGTAACCAGTTGCCCGCCGTAGGTGAACCTGCAATAAAAAGCACGGCGGGTTTTGAAACCTGTTGAGTATAATACGCGGATAGAGGTATGTAATATGCGACTGACATTTGAGTGGGACCCGAAGAAAGCCGGCAGCAACCTTCGCAAGCACGGCGTGTCATTCGGGGATGCCGCTACTGTCTTCGGCGATCCATTGTCTTTGACGATTCACGATCCGATCCATAGTTCCGGCTGGGAAGATCGTTTTATTACAATCGGCCTTTCTGTTCGACAAAAACTATTTAGTCGTGGTACACTGTGACAGAGGTCAGGATGTTCGAATTATAAGCGCCCGCCCAGCCACCAGGCGGGAGGGAAAACAGTATGAACAAAGGTAACAGGAAAAAACCGGCGACAAGGAACGAGTACGACTTCTCCGGCGGCGTCCGCGGCAAATATGCCGCCCGATACGCTCGTGGAACCAACATCGTCATGCTCGACCCGGATGTGAGGGACGTGTTCACCGACTCCAAGGCCGTCAATCAGGCTCTGCGAGCAATCGCCGGAATCGTTCGGAAACAGGCAAAGTCCGCTCCCGCCGTCAGGAAGCAGGTGAAACCCGCAGGATAGTTGTCGTCCGCCTCCCGCCGTCGGTGAATCTGCGCTGAGACGCACAGCGACCCGAAGCCTCACTGGATGATGGGGTTCGCCCAGGCCTGTCGCCCCGCCGAATCAGTAACGGTGGCGCGGATGTATGGCCAGAGGCGCGTCTCGTCGTTCAAATCAATGGCGAAAGACGTGATGGTCTCGCCTTCGTCGGCCCGGCGGCGGCGACCCAGGCCGCCAGGCCCGCCGGTGAAGCATATCTTTGCCACGGGCGAGCAGCGCACCTGTATCTTGCCGTCGGCGATGCGGAAGTCGTGGATCTCAGGCCCATTCGAGACATAGCACGCCCCGGTGCGAACAGCCTGGACGACGTTCTCGGCGGTCGGTTCGGGCATCTTCAGCCACGTCCAGCATCCGAACACCTCCTCGGTATCAACGCGGTGTGCGTCGTCGCCGCCAACGGCAGGCAAGGCCCATCCGTGGTCCAGCGCGATGGACCATTCATTCTCGCTGGACGGTCGGCCGTTGATGTCGCAGCCGGCGTTGTAAATCTCTATGGCCGCCAGGTCTTCCATGTCCCTGAAATCCTCGTATCCGAACCCGCCCCAGGACATATGGGCCGCGAAGGTTTCCCCCCCGGCGGCGCGGACCTGCGCGATGCACCGATTGGCGTCGTCGGGGTCGTCGAATTTGAATCCGTGGGGAATGTTCAGCGCGATCAGGTGATACAGATTAAAGATATTCCTCTCACCGGGGCGGTAAAACCTCTTTGCCAGATGATCGAAAGGGTGCGTCGGGCAGACGGGATGATACTCCATCCCACCAACCACGAGCATCCGCTCGTCGGTGAGGCTTTGCACGTCATTGGTGGCGACGTGGTCGGTCAGGGCCAGGACGTCGTAACCGGCCCGGCGGTACTGCTCGACGCGATCGGCAGGGGAAAGTTGCCCGTCCGAGACCGTCGTGTGTGCGTGCAGGTCGGCCTTGTACCAGTTGCCGGGCAATTCGAATGGGTTGACAAGATGTTGCATTGTTGGTGTCTCCTTGAGTCTGGTTTTTCTCCGATGCTCTAACGTTTGTCTTTTGGTTGCGAAGTAGTCGTCGGGGTCTTTCCGACGTGGCGGAATGCGAAGCGTTTTTTGCTGATACTAAATGCGCCAGGCCCGCCGAAGCGGATGTCCATCCGCAAACTCTTGGCTTTGCCTCTGGCGACAAATCGGTGCGTGCCGCGAGCCAGCGAAACCGGAAGGTATTTCCACTGCCGACCGGCGGGAACGTCAAGTGCGTTTCCGTCCACCGTGATTGTTAACGGTCCGTCGAATTTCACCTGAAACTGGTACATGTCGTCAGCCGGTACGTCGAAATACCCCTCAAGCCGGAATGCTTGCCCCTTCTTGACACCGGCATCGGTCAGCGCTTTCATGTTGCGCATATCCTTGACGAGAAAAGGTTTTCCGCCCTCGGCAGTAAGTTTCAATCCCTTGGTAATCGGTTTTCCCTTCGGCGGCTTGACGCCTTTGAGTCTGGCGGGCGGTTCGACGGTCAGTTTAATCGGGGCCAACGATACCAAGGCCTTCGTAACTTTCTTTCCGTCAATGGGAATCGTACCGATGGCCTGCAGGCGGACCGTCCCCAGCCCCAGTCGGTATGTGTCGATTTTGATAATTCCGGTGGAGCCTTCGACGGTAGCAAGTTCTCGCGAGTTGTGAAAGATGCCGATTTTCTTCGCGCCGGGCAACTTTACCGAAAACGGAACCTTCGCACCCAACGGAACGATATTGAGTGCCAGTGCACACCTGGCATTGAGTTTCAGCCTATGGTTGTTGACTGTGATTGCAGTGATAAGGTTGCCTTGTGTGGCTATCGCGTCGGCGGTAACAGCAACGATACGGATTTCGTGCCATCCGTCGGATAGTTTCGCCGTGTCGAGTTTGAAAGGTTTTCCGGGCGGCTGGACGACCTGCCGCAGACCGTCGATGAATAGTTCGTATCGCCCGATCTTGATGTCCTTTTCCTTTACGGCGGGTGTCAGAGTTATCTCACCCTTGACCGTTGCGGTGTTGCCGAGGCCTTTGAGTGTAACGGTCGGAATTTTCGCCCAGGGCCGGCATAACGGGTCACCGATAATCAGCAGTTGGTAAGGCCCGGCGACGGACAGGTAGAACGCTTCGGCCAGCGAGCATCCGGAGGCGTAGAAATAGTGCATGAACGACGTGGGGAATTTTGCCTGGATGGCGTAAGGCTCGGTAACTGTCCCGCAGGTTCCCGCCGCCCCGGCGCGGATAAACTCCGTGCAGGAGGTCTGTCCTGACGTCTGGCTCATTCCCCCGCCGTGGCTGGTCAGGTGCTCGCAGATAGCGCCGGGCAGGATTGAGCATCCGGTCTTTGACCAGTTGAACCTGGCCAATCCTGCCGACAGTCCCATTACGTCTTTGCGGTTTTTGGGCATGGTTCCCTTGACGGCTTCGCCCTTGACGCCCAAGGCCTTAAGTTTGGCAATCGCCGAATCAAAACCCCATTGCCTGGTGCGGGAACGGACGTCAGAGTTGACCATGTAGTAGATCGTCCCTTTCGGGCGCGTTCCGTCGGCGGCGGCGCTTCGTCGGAGGGAAGCGATCGCCTCGCTGATAGACGTGCCCCGCCCGCTGGTAACGGCAAGGACCGTCGAGAGCACATATCCCTGCCGTGGTCCGGTCGCGCCGGCGGTTGCAATTTGCCCGGACGGGGTCCACCCGTATCGACTTGAAAAACCTATCGGCGGCTGGACGACGACTTTCGGCGGACGGACTTTCTCGCTCAGCGTCTTGAGATCGTCGTCTTTCCGGCGGGGCGTTCGCCTCCGCATCTGCCGGCGGGCGTACCAATTGTTACGAAGCGAAAGGTATCCGATGGTGCGTTTCGACCGGTCGCCGGGCTGTTTGGGGATTACCCAGCGATACAGGTACGTCATGCTGTTAATCGACGCGCTGGTCGTCAGCGGTTTGCGGGTCTTCCCGCCGGGAAGGTCCTTGGTCAGAATGATACGGTAAGGCACGTCGGCCGAATAAACGATGCAGTCAACCTGCCGTTCCAGGTTCCGCTTTTTGATCTCATCCAGCACCGGCTTGAGAATGTGCTTACGGAAGTTTTCGATGCTGATTGAGTCGAATGCCCAGTTGGTTCCGCCGGACAGGTATATCACGTTATTCGGCGGGATTTTGCGAAGACGGACAAATTCGTTTGCCACCGCCAGCGACGCCCAGCTGTTTTCGTTGACGACAACGATCACGCCCTCAGGCCCACCGCCGGCTTGTGCGGGCACGACAACCGAAAGTATCAGCCCCGCTGCTATTAATAAACCAACCCGTCGGATTTTCCGCTGTAATCTGTTGCTTTTCATACGTAGTTCCCTGATAAGTATTTAAACCCCGGCCATTCGGGTCGGAACCGCAAGGATAGTAAATAAACCCGCAGGCGGTAGCAAGGCATCGGAGCAAATGCGGATTCATAATAATTCCCATCTTCAACGGATTTTCGGTACAATTGCCGAAAGCACGAGGTCAAAACCATGAGCGACGAGATTGCCGAGTCAATCCGAAAGGCCGCCGAGGTGCTTAAGTCCTTCGGCGCCAGGGAAGTCTATGTCTTCGGTTCGGCGGCGGCTGGTACGATGGATGAGTATTCCGACGTCGATATGGCCGTCGCAGGGCTTCCGCCGGGAGTATTCTTCCGGGCCATGGGTAAAGCCGAAGACGTTCTTGGCCGGCAGTTGGACCTCGTTCGCCTCGATCGTGACGGCCCATTCACCAGATACCTCAAGGAAGAAGGGGAACTCAAGCGTGTGGGATAAACTAGGCAAGCAAATCACAGTAAATTGCGAAGAACTGAGTCTGCTCCTCGATTCCGTCGGTTCTCTTTTTAACGATGTCTCATCCGGACGGGAGCCGACTCCCACTGAGACTTTTGCCCTGGCCAGCGTATTGAATTCATTCTACAACGGCGTAGAGAATATCTTTAAACGCATAGCGGTACTCATTGACGGGGGTTGTCCGCGCGGTGGTTCCTGGCACACCGAACTGATCTCCTCAATGGTGAAACCAACGTCCGGTCGTTCAGCCGTGATTTCCGAAGATATGTTACAGCGCCTTAAAGGTTATATGGATTTCAGGCATTTCTACGTACACGCATATACCTACGAACTTGATTGGGATTTAATGGCTCCGCTGGTTCTCGGCTGCAAGGAAACGTTGCATCTGCTGGAGGCCGAACTGAACGAATTTCTAAAACACTGATCCGGCATGACCGGTAGAGCCGGGAAAAGGAGAATCATCATGGGTGAACCTGTAGTGCATTGGGAGATTGGGGCCAAGGACGCCGCGAAGATGCAGGAGTTTTACGGGAGCCTGTTCGACTGGGAGATTCAGAACAATTTTCCCGGCTACGCGCAGGTCAGCACCGGACAGGAAGATGTCTGCGGCGGGATAATGCAGATAAAAGACGACGTCCCGCCGTATGTAACCTTCTACGTGGCGGTGGACGACCTTCAGGCGTATCTGGACAAGGCCGAGAACCTCGGCGGAAAGACCGTCGTGCCGCCCACGCAGATTCCGATGATCGGCGCCTTTGCGGTCTTTACCGACCCGGAAGGCCACGGGATAGGACTGTTCAAGAAAGAATAGGTTCCTTGACCGGTAGAGAGAAAATCGAGGCTGCCTTCTCGCCGGACGGCGCCGAGGATATCCCGGCGGTAATCTGCTACGAGGGCATCTACGTCCGCGACCATTGGGATCAACTAACCTCCCGGCCCTGGTGGCATCAGTTATCAGGCGACCTTGAAGAGCAGTTGGCCTGGCGGCGGGAGGTCATCGCCGGCCTCCGGCATGACTGGTTTCGCCTTCCGGACTGTCCCGCTCGCGCCGAACGGGCAGAGACGTTTATCGAAGAGCGCGACGAAGGCGTTTTTCGAATTGACAGGCGGACCGGCAGCGAGGACAAACTCACCCCGCCCGCCACAGGCGGCAGCACCTCACCTGTCAAGTCGCCCCAACTGCCGGAGACGGTCGAGCAGGTCGATGCCTCGATTACCTCGTCCAACCACTGGGCCTTCCAGAGATTTACCGGGGGATTCGACCCCGACCGGTTTGTCGCCGAAGGCCGGGCCGACCTGGCCGAGAGACTGGTGGAAGAATTCGCCCGGGAACTTTACTTCTATTCCTACGCCAACTCGCCGCTCTGGAACTGCTATTACTTGTGGGGTTTCGAGGGGCTGATGGTCATGATCGCCGACAGACCCGACCTTGTCCGCCACGCCTGCCGGAGCAACCTCGACATCGCCGTCGGTCTCGTCCATAAGGCCTCGGCCTTGGGCGCCGAAGCCGTGTGGATCGAAGAGGCTTTTATGGACATGATCAGCCCTGCCGCCTACGAGTCGCTGGGCGTGCCGGTCATGCGGGAATTAATCGAACAAATCCGCTCGCTGGGCATGAAGAGCATCTACTACTATACCGGCGACCCTGCCGGTAAATGGGAGCAGATACTCTCGCTCGGCATGGATGCCCTTGCCATGGAAGAAGGCAAGAAGGGCTTCACCAACGATATTGAAGAGATCGCCGAGCAGGTGGCCGGGCGGTACACACTGCTGGGTAATCTCGACGCCGTTGGCGTTCTCCAGGACGGCAGCGACGAGCAACTCCGCGCCGAGGTCGCCCGGCAAATCGCCGCCGGTCGCAGGAACGACAGCCGGTTTATCATGAGCCTCGGCAGCCCGCCGACGCCCGCCACGCCGGTCGAACGCGTCCGCCTCTACCTCGAACTGGCGCGCGAACTCGGC
>DAOVLV010000133.1 GCA_030631085.1 Planctomycetales bacterium
AAACCGTTGACTGATGAGCGATTAGAATATGCCGTCAATCAGTTCGCGCAAACCATGACAAAATGCCTCAATAATCGGGAGTAACAAATAATGCCGATTGGTTCCCAAACATCCAGCCCGACAAAAGAATATCCCGATGCCAAACTCCTTAAACGCGAAAGAAAAGTTCTGAATCGTGCGGAAAAGGAGAAAACCCGAAAAGGAACGAAGCATTTGAAGGCAACGGCGACTACCGTTGACGAAAACGCAATATCGGGGAAATTGGATAAAATCTATTGCGGCGACAGTGAAAAAGTGCTGCGGGAATTTCCCGATAACTGCGTTGATATTATCGTTACTTCGCCACCGTATAACTTTGGACTGGATTACTCGGCTGATGGCACCAAAGATGCCGTCTATTGGCAGGACTATTTCGACAACCTCAACAGGATATGGAAGGAATGTTACCGAGTTCTCAAGCCCGGAGGCAGATTCTGCGTCAACGTCCAGCCATTATTTTCAGACTATATGCCGACACACCACATAATCTCGAAGCAACTGATGGAACTGGGAATGCTTTGGAAGGCGGAGATTCTCTGGGACAAGCACAACTATAATTGCAAATACACGGCTTGGGGAAGTTGGAAAAGCCCCAGTATGCCATACTTAAAGTACACATGGGAATTCGTGGAGATATTCTGTAAGGAATCCCATCGCAAGAAAGGCTTGGCAGAGAAGATTGACATAACCGGCGATGAATTCAAAAAATGGGTCTATGCCAAGTGGGACATAGCGCCGGAACGGAACATGAAAAAATATGAGCACCCCGCCATGTTTCCCGAAGAACTTGCAGCAAGGCTATTGAAACTGTTCAGTTATCAGGATGATATTGTTTTGGACCCATTCAACGGCGCCGGGACCGCGACTCTGGTGGCCTATAAGTTAAAGAGGCATTATATTGGCATAGATATTTCCCCGGAATACTGCGAAGCCGCGAAAAAACGGCTCAAGGACGAACAAAAGCAACTAAGATTGTTGTAGTCGGTATCTATAATGGAAACGTTTGCGTCTATTTTTTTTCGGGTTCGCTGGTGATTGTTGCGGTGGTCGGCTTGGCCTTGGCGTTCAGCCAGAGGCGATAGAAAATGTTATTCGCCAGAAATATCCTGTAGGCCGTCTCGGTCGGCCAGGGATAGGAAGCCACCTCGTCGTAGAATCGCCCGTCTTTTATCCGGGCCTTGAATTTCAGTATCGGAACCCGCCCCTGCCGTAAGCGATGATTAAATTCCGGCGACTGGGAGACGCTCAATAAAATCACGCCGATAGTATAGCGGGCGATGCCTTCGGCGTCGGTCGTACCGACCATGTAAATATCGTACGGGCCGTTGAAAATCATGTCATTCTCGGCAGTACCGTCGGAGAGGTACTCGGCAAAACCGGTCATCCTCCGATACCGATACGTTGTCAGGTTCAACCCCGGGAAGATATGTGCCATCCATTTCGGCGCGCCTTTACCCTGCACCACTCCTTCGGTAGCCACAGTCTTGGCCGTACCGACGGGCATTGGATTGTAGCGATAATCCAACGAGTTCATCACCAGGTCGCGCAACGAGTATGTAACCTCCTTATACTGGCTGAACGTACCGTAAATGGTATTTCCGGGGAATTCCTGCGATATCTGCGCGAGTATATTTTTATCGACCAGTAGTTCGGTCATATCGATTTTGAGGGCTACTCGCGTGTCTGCGCCGCCCAGGTCCACGAAGTATTTGTGCTCCAGAAGCCCCCCGTTAATTCCGCATCGGTATCCGGCGTGGACCTTTCCCTTTTCGACATGCACGTCGGCAATCATGCCGCGAGGCTCGAAGAACGCCCGAACCTTAGGATCGAAATATCGCAGACGCTCTATCTGCACCCGGCAGTGAAGGTCCGATTCCGAAAGAAGTTCCTGCAGACCTGCGATTGCCTCCTTGGCCCGGCTGGTGAGGGTCTTGATATCCAACGTTTTTTTAGCGGACTCGACGCCATCACCCACAACCCATCGCTCCAGATCAAATGTGTCCATCCTGGTGCAAAGCAAAGTAACCTTGCCGGACGGGTTGTGCATCGGGTCTCGCAGGTCCGCAACGACAAAACCATGGTTCGCGCCGACAGCAAATTCAAATGAATCGGTCGCAAACCTTTCAATTCGCGGGTATGGACCGTCCAGCGTAACCTTTTCGGCCATAACGGACCCATCGACCCGGCAGCGTTTTTTATTTATGGTGGCAGAAGCATTGTTGGCCTGGAGAGTTACGTAATCCAGAACGCCCTCCCCACCGTTGCGTCTGTAGAGTCCTTCGATAAAAATGGCCCCGGCTGGACGATACCGGGTAAGTCGCGGAAACAAACCGACCAGTCGATGCAGTTCCGAAACGCTCAAGGCTGCGTGGACGGAGTAGGAATCGGGGGCCTTTTCACCAAGCATCGGCAGCGTCGCATCGGCCCGCAACTGGAAAAAGTCCGTATCAATAAAGACGTCCCGCACCTTTATTCTGGAGAAGTCGGCCGGTATCGTCAGATTGATCCGCCCCACCGCCCGCTCGCCGCGTGGTTTCAGAAAAAAGGGGTCAGGAGCCTTTTTTTCTGAAAACGCAATTCCCATGCCTGTTGCATCGAATTCGCCGCCGGCGTTAATCGTCTTCTCGTCGGCCTGGATTTTCCCCGCAAAGCGCACTGCCCCGTTGAGGCCATAGCGTTCAGCCAGTTTTGCCAATTCGGGTATAAGGGCCTTGGCCGTCAGGTCCGGGACCAATCTCGCCTGGACGTTCAGGTCCACCCCGACCAGTCCAGGCCCAGGCCAATATGCCCCTTCCGGCGGGGATTTCGCGTCGGCAGAGAGGTGAATCTTCCCCGTAACAGAGACATTCGATCTCCCAACATCCAGCGAGAAGATATTAATCGCAACGGTTTTTTCGCCGATTCCGCCGGCCAGCCGAAGACGAAGGGCGCTGCCGCGAGACTTTGTTCGATAAGAAGAACGTACCATGGCCGTCCCGGCCATGTTTTGTTCATTCACGGGCGGGACGCCCGTGCTACGTTGCAATTGAAATTGAAGGTCGTCGGCATTGCAGGACAGTTCGCCCGTAACGGAATCGTCGCTTATCCGGGCCCGCAGCGAAGCGACCACAGAGCCGCGAATACCCAACGGACCAAGACGCCGAAGCATCGCTTCAGTGCAGACGGATTGCAACAGCCAGGCGGCATCGGAAACACGGAGGCTTCCGGAGCAACGAATGGTCGAAGTGTCGGCGTCTATCGACGGGAATGTCAGAGTCCCGTCAAGTTCCGCCGAAGCCAATTCGACCCGCACCGCGAGGCGGTTTCGCAGATTCGGACCGAGCGTATCGTCGCTGCGGAAGTCCAGAGTTACCTCCGCCGGTTGACCCGCAACCTTCCGGAACGACCGTCCTGTATCGGCCTTCAGTTGCGTAACATTAACGCTGGTGTGGAAACGACTCATCGACTCCGAAAGCATCACGCTGACCTTGCCGGAGAGCGAACCGGCGAGTCGTTTTTTCCATTCACCCCCAGCCGGGATGCAGGCGAGCATCTCGCCGATACCTCGGATACTGTATCGCGCATTGGCATAAATGCAGCCAGATTCGACCTCGCCGTCGGCACCGGAAATAAAAGCCAATCTCCCATCTTCAATGTTCACGTCCCAACGGGACTCACCGACCTGACCAGTGCCAATCCGAAGCCGCACGTCGTCAAGGGCCGGCGGGTTGGTCGTAACGGTTGAACTCAATTCTATTTCTATCGACTGATCGACCGGTTTGACGAACCAATCGCCCAGAGACAGGCTGGTTTCTTTCGGCAGCCGGACGTTGCGCAGACCCACCTTGTCATTTTCGATGAACCACTGTCCGGCAATTTCCCCGTCCAGGCGGACATCGGTTGGAATTGTACATTTACCCGCCGAGAAACCCGCAAGCAGATCGCCGATGGAATCCAACTCGACGATTTTCCAGCCTCCCCGCCAGTCCATCCCCTCCAGAGCGCGCCGAACGTTCCGAAGCGACCCGGTCCCGGTGAAGCGGTTTCGCCCTATTCGCAGTTCGGCCGGCCTGGACGGGTCCGTCCAGAGACGCCAGGTATGCTTTTCAACGTTTCCGTGAATTTCAGCGGTCAGTTTCCTTCCGGCGGGCTTTCCGACATGACAACCGTTGCGAATGGTCGCCGCCGTGGCGTCGAGCGCCAGGCTGAAGGACATCTGCGATTTGTCCCCTCGCAGGGAGATATTGACGCCGACATTACCGTCGAATTCCATCCGTCCCGGAAGTCTCGGCGACCGGCCAGTAAGTAGCGTCGCGACGGTCGTCGGGTTGACCCAGCCGCTTATTTCCAGCGATCGGACCGCCTCCCATTGTCCAGCCAGAGCGTCGGCGTGAAGCCGTCCCTTGCCTTTCAATTCGACACCGGGAAGGTGCAGGTCAAACGCACGAACGTCAATGCTTTCGTAAATCGGGTCGGACGTCGCCGTCAGTGTCAGGTTCGCCTTTTCGATCACCGGTATGGACGGACCGACGGCAGGCTGGGCGTCGAGGTCTTTTACGCAAAGTTCCAGCGAAAACTGTCCCACCCTTCCGGTGCGATCGAAGCGACAGTCCATCTGTCCCGACGCATAACCCGAAAGCCGCTTCAACGGTAACGACAATAGACCCGGAAGGTTCAATTGTGAAATATCCACACCCGCAAAGCGGAAACTCGCTGCCGCTGCGACTCGACTGAGCTCGCCGAAGTCCGGCGTACCTTCGTAAGTTTCGCCGGCCGATGCCTTTAGTGTTATCGGGGCGCATCGACCTTCCTGGGACAGTTCGGCCGACATTGTAACGGACCCGACGTTTTCAAGTTTGCCCGCGCGATACTGAAGATCGGACACGTCAAGCCGCAGCAGACGATCGTGATCCGGGAATTGCGCCGTCGCTGTCGTCCGGCGAAACGCCATCCAGCCGGGAGGAGGCATTTCCATCAGAGGCTCCAGCGCCGCAACGTTGGCCTGTCCGTCCTTGTCGAACACCACGTCAAGGCGAATGCCGGTCAGTTCCATCCATTTCAGTCCGCCGGTCCACAACATGCGCAAAGGTGAAAGATCGCACCGGAGCGTTTCGACCACGACCATATCGCCCTCGCCAAAACCGTCGCCGTTACCGATACGCACGTCGCTGACGGTAACGCCTTCGGACCAGGACATCTTCAGGCTGGAGATGCTTATGGGGACTGACAGTATATCGCTCAGGTCGCGTGCAATTTTGTCGGCAAGATATTGCCTGGGCGCCCACCACGGCAACGTTGCGTAGAGAACCGCCATGGCTGCAAAAACGAATACGCCGGCGCGAAATACCTTCTGCCGACCGGACCGCTTCGGACGACGCCTGCGCCTGCGTGATTTGACGTGAGAATCTTCAACCATTGTGGAGATTTTATCAGCGATTCGCCCGCGCGACAATACAGTAGCACCCAGCAATAGCGTAAAGAATTGCGTAACACTTGATTTTCAGGTAAAGAGTTTGATAGAATGCATTGTTTGCAGGTTTCCAGGGAGATTCGATTTTTCCATTAGGCCGGGTTATGCCAAGCTCCGCCCCCCTTGGGACGGCGAACGGCCGCCCCGACGAGAAATGATATACGATGCTAGACGAACTGAGTAAAAACAAATCTGTAAAAGCGCTGATCGAACAAGGCAAGAAGCGCGGTTATCTCACCTACGAAGAGATGAACGACGAACTTCCGGCAGAGGCGGTCGAGCCGGAACCGCTCAGCTCGTTGCTGATGATGCTCGACGAACTCGGTATCGAACTGCTCGACGCCGCCAATGTCCCCGCGGAAAAGAAGTCCGCCGGCGGGACCGAGGCCGGCGAATTCGAGACCCCCGGAAAGAAAAAACTCAAGTCCAAACGTTCAGCCGAAGAGTTAGTGGCCGAAAAGGTTCGCATCGACGATC
>DAOVLV010000217.1 GCA_030631085.1 Planctomycetales bacterium
ATCAACGAAGTGGTTCGCCTGCACGCATCGAGCGGTACGACGGGCAAGCCGATTGTTGTGGCATATACAGCCGAAGACATCGACGTCTGGACTTCGGTGATGGTTCGCACGTTCGCCGCCTGCGGGTGTGGGCAAGGCGACATCATTCAGAACGCATACGGCTACGGGCTGTTCACCGGCGGTCTTGGCGCACATTACGGCGCTGAATCGCTCGGCGCGACGGTTATTCCCATTTCCGGTGGAAACACCGACCGGCAAATCATGGTGATGAAAGACTTCGGAGTTACGGCAATCTCCTGCACTCCCAGTTACTTTATCCATCTGATTGAACGGGCAGGGGATATGGGGGTGGACATCAAGAACCTACCGATCAAGGCCGGTATCTTCGGGGCTGAACCGTGGACCGAGGCGATGCGTAAATACATCGAATCGGCAGGTAATATCAAGGCCTACGACATTTACGGTCTTTCGGAAATCATCGGTCCGGGGGTGGCTTCGGAATGTTCCGACCAGAGCGGCCTGCACATCTTCGAAGATCATTTCTATCCGGAAATCATCGATCCTGAAACGGGAGACCCCCTACCCGACGGGGCAGAAGGCGAACTGGTTCTGACGACCCTCTCGAAAAAGGCGATGCCGATGATCCGCTATCGTACGCGGGACATCACCTCGATAATCCAGGAGCCTTGTCCGTGCGGGCGAACGGTGCGGAAAATCCGCCGCATCGGCAGAAGAACTGACGATATGTTCATCATTCGGGGTGTTAACGTATTTCCATCCCAGATTGAAGAGGCGCTCCTGGCCGTTGAAGGCACGCTGCCGCACTATCAGATTATTCTCATGCGAGAAAAAGGCCTCGACCAGATTGAGGTTCAGGTCGAAGTTACCGAAGAGGTCTTCAGCGACGAGGTCAGATCGATGGAAAAACTTCGCTCTGCGCTGGCGAAATCCATCGAGAGAACGTTGAATATCCGAGTCGGTGTGCGACTCGTGGAACCGCACACTATCGAGCGAAGCATGGGAAAGGCAAAGCGAGTTATCGACAAACGAGAAATGTGAAAGGTCCACCAATGAAGATTAAGCAACTTTCGGTGTTCCTGGAGAACAAACCAGGCCGACTTTCCGAACCGTGCCATACGCTGGCCAAGGCCGGCGTGAACATCCTGACGCTATCGCTGGCCGACACGCAGCAATTCGGCATCATGCGACTAATCGTCAAAGAACCAGAGAAGGCCAGGGACGTATTGACCCAGTCCGGTTGCGTAGTCAAGGTAACCGAAGTTGTGGCCGTTGAGGTCGAAGACCGTCCGGGCGGACTGGCCGATATACTCGAGATTATCGAGGCCGCCGACATAAGCATCGAGTATATGTACGCCTTCACGTTCGGACGGAAAGACAAGGCCGCTCTCGTGTTCCGCTTTGACGATCCCGACAAAGCAATTGACGTGCTTCAGGACAAAGGCGTCAACGTAATCGGCGGAGTGGAACTGTACGACAGCGCAGACTGATCATCCCTCTGCAACTATCCAGGGTCAATGGTAATGGGCGAGTTCGTTACGGAAAATCGCATCTGGGACCCGGCAGAAACAATGCCGCACGATGAACTTCGGGCGCTGCAACTGGAGCGACTCGTCCAGACCCTCGCACGAGTGGCCGAAGTCCCGTTCTATAAAGAAGCCTTTACCAAGGCAGGTGTCAGCCCCGACGATATCAAAACGCTCGACGACCTGCGCCGCCTTCCATTCACCACAAAGGCGGACCTCCGCGATCATTATCCGTTGGGGTTTCTTGCCGTTGGGCGGGATCGTGTCGCACGTTTCCATGGTTCGTCGGGGACGACGGGGAAACCCACTTTTGTCGCCTATACCAAAGAGGATTTGAGCACGTGGGCGGACCTCTGCGCCCGTTTCCTGGTCAGTGGAGGGCTTCGCCCCGAACACACGGTCCATATAGCCTTCGGTTACGGACTGTTCACCGGCGGCTTCGGGCTGCACTACGGCGTGGAGCGCGTGGGCGCTGCGGTCGTACCGGCAGCGGCAGGAAACACCCGGCGGCAGATTATGCTGCTGAAGGACCTGGCGGCGGATGTTCTGGTCTGCACTCCGAGTTACGCCCTGACCATCGCCGAGACCGTCGGAGCAATGGGCATCGACCCGAAAGAACTCTCGTTGAAGTTCGCGCACTTCGGAGCGGAACCATGGACCGAGGACATGCGAGCGCAGATCGAGGCCGATATGGGCCTGCTGGCATTCAACAACTACGGACTCAGCGAGGTCATCGGCCCGGGCGTCAGCGGAGAATGCGCCGCACGAAACGGAATGCACATCCAGGAAGACCACTTTATTGTCGAATGCGTGGACCCCGAAACGCTGGAACCGGCCCAGCCGGGGTGTCAGGGTGAGTTGGTATTCACCTCTTTGACCAAACAGGCCATGCCGATTATTCGCTATCGTACGCGAGACATCGCCCAACTTGACCCGTCGCCTTGTGCCTGCGGACGAACGGGTATTCGCATGGACCGCGTGGTCGGACGGACCGACGATATGCTGATCATTCGAGGCGTAAATGTGTTTCCTTCGCAGATTGAGGAGGCCTTGCTGCGGGTTGAAGGCACTGCTCCGCATTACCTTATAGAGATTGGCAGGCCTGAAACGCTGGACGAAGTGAAGGTCCACGTGGAGGTTCGCTCAAAAGACCTCTCTGACAAAATGAGCCACATGCAGGCCCTTCGAGACCGCATCGGTCAGGAAATCCATTCAATCACCGGTATCCACGCGGATGTTTATCTTGTGGAACCCCAGACACTGGAACGGTTTGTCGGAAAAGCAAAACGAGTGTTGGATCATCGTACAGAAAAAAACGACGCCTGATACCTTCTATGTTATGCCGATAGTTCATATAATAAAATAGTCTTGCCGCGTCGCAGAGAAACACCGCGGCAGTCAAAGAATTGTTACAAAGTCCTGGCAGTGCCGGAAGCGTATCCGGGCCGCCGGTACTTGGGAGAAAAACATGGAAACGACTAAAATTCTGTTGGACGATAACGAAATCCCACGACAGTGGTATAACCTGGTTGCCGACCTTCCGAACCCGCCGCTCCCGCCGCTGGGGCCGGACGGGAATCCTGTCACGCCCGATATGCTCGCGCCGGTGTTCCCGATGAACCTTATCGAGCAGGAAGTCTCCACCGAGCGGTGGATCGACATACCCGACGAGATTTTGCAGATTCTCTCGCTGTGGCGTCCCAGCCCGCTCTACCGCGCCCGCCGACTGGAAAAGGCGCTGGGCACGCCGGCAAGGATTTACTACAAGAACGAGGGCGTCTCCCCTCCCGGAAGCCATAAGCCCAACACCGCCGTCGCCCAGGCCTGGTACAATAAGCAGTTCGGTATCGAACGTCTTACAACCGAGACCGGCGCGGGACAATGGGGAAGCGCGCTTGCATTCGCCTGCTCTTTGCTGGGGCTGGAGTGCAAGGTCTTCATGGTCCGGATCAGTTTCGACCAGAAGCCGTTCCGCAAGTTGATGATGCAGACATGGGGCGCTAACTGCGTCGCCAGCCCTTCCGACGAAACCCAGGCCGGTCGGGACATTCTCGCCAAGATGCCCGAAACGCCCGGCTCGCTCGGTATCGCCATCAGCGAGGCGATCGAGCAGGCTGTTACAGACAAGAGCGGAAAGACCCGCTACAGCCTCGGAAGCGTCCTGAACCACGTACTACTGCACCAGACGATCATCGGGCAGGAGGCGCAGAAGCAATTGGCCAAGGCCGGCGAGAAGAAAGTCGATGTCGTTATCGGTTGCTGCGGTGGCGGGTCGAACTTTGCGGGGCTGGCGTTCCCGTTCGTCTGCGACAAGATTAACGGAGCCGAGATTGACATAATTCCAGTCGAACCGGAGAGTTGCCCGACAATGACCCGCGCTCCGTTCGCCTACGACCACGGCGACACAGCCAAGATGACGCCGCTGCTTCCGATGCACTCGCTGGGACACAGTTTCGTCCCGCCGCCGATCCACGCCGGTGGTCTGCGGTACCACGGTATGGCCCCGCTGATCAGCCAGTGTCTTGTCGAAGGCTTAATGGCACCAAGGTCCTATCATCAACTCAAATGCTACGAGGCGGCGATAACCTGGGCCAAGACCGAAGGCTTCATCTCCGCACCGGAAACCTCGCACGCCATCGCCGCCGTTATCGACGAGGCCAACAAGGCCAAAGAAGAAGGCAAGGAAAAGGTAATCGTCTTCAACTGGTCCGGGCATGGGCTGATGGACCTGACCGGTTACGACGCATACTTCCAGGGCAAACTCATTGACTACTCGCTGCCTCAGGAAGAAATCGACAAGGGTATCGAAGAACTCAAGGACTTGCCCAAACCGGAAGTCCACAAAACGGGAAAGTGGTAAAGCCCACTCAACAGGTTAATATGGCCCGGTCGATCGAAGAATATGACCATAAGAAACGCTACTGTCCCATGCTGGGTCACGAGGTACCGTTTGCCTACTGTCGTGCGGCAGGGACTGATCTTCCCTGCCGCAGGATATTTGACTGCTGGTGGCAGGTCGTCGATGTCGAAGGCTTCGTTCGTG
>DAOVLV010000262.1 GCA_030631085.1 Planctomycetales bacterium
CCGCTCTTGGGAATGTGGAACTGGTCAAATCCCCTGGTCGAACCTTTTTTGGCGACAGCCTTGCGCATCTGGCTGATGCGGCGCTTGATGTCGGCCTGCATATGATCGGTTCCCTTGTGTTTGGGAATGGTGCGGAGCATCTCGCGCAGCGCCTCCAACTTCTCGGCGTCATCGCCGGCATGGCGGAAACGCTGCTCGGCCTTTTCATATTCAGGTGTAAGATTCGCAGGCATGGCCGACAGTGTAACCGGAATACCGGAATACCGGAATACCGTGAAGGAGAAAAAAACAAGCGGAATATCCGTCCCCAAGGGACTACGTCGGGCGGGCGGCGGCGAAAAAGTTGTATAGACTTGCAATCCGCCGACCAGAACATACCATACCACACCATACCCAAAAAAATGTGGAGATAACGTAAATGTCATCACCAACGCGGATAATCGACTCGCATCAGCACGTATTCTGGCACGGCAGGGACGACGCCGCCCTCGTCGCAAACCTCGACGAACACAACATCGACAAGGCGGTGCTGCTGACCTGGTGCGTCCACCCGTCTGAAGGCGATGCGGGCTATGACGAGGTCTTTAATCCTATCCATACCGTATCGGGCAGGGGTAATCATCCCGGCCTGCCGCTGGCTGACGCCGTTCGGGCGGCGAGGCGGTATCCCGACCGTTTCGTACTGGGTTATGCCCCGCATCCTCTTGAGCCGAACGCCGCCGGGTGGCTTGAAGCAGCCATCGGAATGTACGACATCCGCGCCTTCGGCGAATGGAAGTGTCGCCTGCTGCTGGACGACCCGCGCTGTATAGAACTGTTCCGAGTATCAGGCCGACACCACCTGCCGGTGATATTGCACATCGACGTGCCGTACATGCCAAACGTCGAAACGGGCAAGGTGGAGTATTGCAGAGGATGGTACGGCGGGACGGTCGAGAATCTTGAAAGGGCTATGCAGGCCTGTCCGGATACGATTTTTATCGGGCATGGGCCTGGGTTCTGGCGGGAAATCGGCGGCGACGCCGAAACCACCGGAGGAATATACCCCAAAGGGCCCGTAATCGAAGGCGGAAAACTGTTTCGGATAATGGACGACTATCCGCAACTGTATGCTGACCTGTCAGCCACCTCCTGCGTGAACGCCCTTCAGCGCGACATGGACAAGGGAAAGGAATTCCTGCTGAAGTATCACCAGCGGATTCTCTTCGGGCGGGATTGCTATAATGATGATCTGCATAAGTTTCTACAGACAATGGACCTGTCTGACGAAGCGACCGAGAACATATATCACAAAAACGCCGAACGGTTATTCCGGCTCGAATCGTAAAAATGTGGGTGCCGTGGTCGCGGTGTTTGCGACCACGTTTGTATCAAGTAAGCTTTAACGTGGCCGCAAACACCGCGGCCACGGCACCCTGTTTTAGAAAGATCTGACGCAAAATGAAAATCGAAAAGGTGCAACTCGTACCGATTACCGGCGGATGGTACTGCGACGACAAAGCGGCGTTTATCTTCGGTGATGTACAGACAGATCATTACCTGGTGCGGGGCAAGCCCCAAACGCCGGGTTTTAAGGATGTGCGAGAGGTCGGCAGAGGCGTATGCGTCATCCTTCACCTCGAAAACGGGCTGGTTGCCTGCGGAGACGGGGTCAGCGTTACCTACGCCGGATCGGCCGGCAGAGACCCGATCTTTCGCTTCAATGAGCACGCTGAACCGAACCGTGAATTAATCGAGTCGTTTCTCGTCGGAAAAGATGTTACGCAATTCGCCGACCTGGCCAACGAGGTCGAGAGAATCAGCCGGGAAGAACAAAAACTTCACCCAGCCTTGCGCTACGCAATCAGCCAAGCGCTGCTGGACGGAGCGGCAACGGCGAAGGCTCGCACGAAGGCGGAGGTCCTCGCCGAAGCATACGGCGTGCAAATATCCGATTCTCCAATCCGCGTCGGGATCCAGAGCGGCCAAGACCGTTACGCCGCTGTGGATAAGGCCATCTACCGTCGGGTTGACGCTTTCCCCCATGGCCTGATTAAAAGTATCGACAAGGATTTCGGACCAAACGGAGAGAAATTGGCGGACTACGCCAAATGGATTGTCGCCCGGCTGAAAGAGCATAACGTGGAAGAAGATTATCGTCCGTCAATCCATTTCGATTGTTACGGCACTATCGGAAGGGCTTTTGACCACGACGTGGCGCGAATGGCTGATTACCTTCGTCAATTGGCTGGAGTCGTTTCGCCGCTGGCGCTTCAGATCGAATCCCCTGTCGAGATGGACACGCAACAGGCACAGATTGACACACTGGCATCTCTTCGCGAATCGCTCGGCTCCGACAGCGGCGTCGTCCTGATTGCCGATGAATGGTGCAACACCATCGAAGACGTCGGTCTTTTCGCGCAGGCAGAAGCCGTTGATATGATCCAGATAAAAATGCCTGACCTCGGTAGCATTACCCAAAGCGCCGAGGCGATACTCGAATGTAAAAAGTACGGTGTCGGTGCGTACCTTGGAGGCAGTTGCAATGAAACCGACTTGAGCGCGCGAAACGCGGTACACCTGGCAGCCGCACTCGGAGCCGACCAAATCCTCGCCCGCCCCGGAATGGGCGTCGATGAGGCTGTCAGTATCGTTCGGAACGAAGAGGTTCGCCTCCGCGCCGTTCTGGCTGTAAGAACCAGTAACGCTTAAGATGAACTTCACATGACCATATCAGCGAACAAACCCGTAATCGGACTGCTTGGCGGCATCGGGTCGGGCAAATCGACCGTGGCTGCCGAACTGGCCGCACTCGGCTGTGGGCGCATTGACGCCGACGCCATCGGACACGAACTGCTCAAGGACCCCCAGGTCAAGGCCGAATTGGCTGAACGCTGGGGAAAAGGCGTCTTTGACGAAGACGGGAATATCGACCGCAAAGCCCTGGCAGAACTGGCATTCGCGTCCCGTCGGGAAACCGAGGCCCTGAATGCCATTATGCACCCTCGCATCCGCCGGCAAATGGTCAAGCAAATCGACGCGATGCAGGCCGATCCGGACACCCCGGCAATCGTGGTCGATGCCGCACTACTGCTGGAAACCGACTGGCATGAACTGTGCAACGTCTTCATCTTTGTATCAGCGCCGGAAGACATTCGGGCCAAGCGAGTCAGGCAAACAAGAGGCTGGGATAACGCCACGTGGAAAAGGCGAGAAAATTTACAAAAACCTCTGGACATCAAGGCCTGTAAAGCCGACTATATGGTCAGTAACAGCATCAGCGAATCATCCTTATGCGAACAAACCCACTTGGTTTTTCAGCAGATAATCCATGGGAAATGAACAGCATTTTCTTTTTTCACGAGGAATGGAAGTCATGGCAAAGGCAAAAGAACCCAAAAAGACACCGGTAAAGAAAAAAACGACCAGAGCAAAAAAGGATGCGGTCGAAAACGGCCCCGTCGAAGAGCAGGTCGAGCAGGCAGAAGAGGCAGAAGAGGTCGAAGAGGTTGAAGAGGTTGAAGAAACGCTCGACGAAGAACTGCACGCCAAGTACGAAAAGGTCAAGAGCGGTAATCTGCATATCACCGACCTTCAGAAAATGACGGTAACGGAACTTCACGAAATCGCCAAGACCGAAGGGCTTGCCGACTACACCGGGCTGAAAAAGCAGGACCTCGTCTTCAACATACTCCGGAAGCGAATCCAGAAGAACGGCCTGATGTACGGCGAGGGCGTACTGGAAATCCTGCCCGACGGATTCGGTTTCCTCCGCAGCACCGACTACAACTACCTGCCAAGCCCCGACGACATCTACGTCTCGCCGAGCCAGATCAGACGATTCGGGATCAAGCAGGGTAATATCGTGGCCGGTCAAATCCGCCCGCCGAAAGAGTCGGAGCGGTATTTTGCCCTTCTGCGAGTCGAAGCCGTTAACTACGAAGCACCCGATAGACTGGCTGAAAAGGTCAACTTCGAAGACCTCACGCCCTATCACCCGGAAAGACGCGTATTCCTCGAGACGACCCCCGAAGAGATTAACATGCG
>DAOVLV010000308.1 GCA_030631085.1 Planctomycetales bacterium
AAGAGCCTCAAAAACGTCGTCAATCCCGACGAAGTCATCGCCGAATACGGAGCCGACACCTTCCGCCTGTACGAAATGTTCATGGGTCCGCTGGAGGCATCCAAGCCCTGGAACACCCGCGACGTTCCGGGCGTGCATCGCTTCCTGCATCGAGTCTGGCGGATGATAGCGGGTGGTGAGGATATTCAATCATTACTGATTGACGAAGCCGGCGACGAAAAAGCCGAGCGTGCCTTGCACAAACTCATCAGGAAGGCCGGCGATGACATTGAGGCCATGAAATTCAACACCGCTATCGCCGCGATGATGGAGTTTGTCAACGTGGTTTTCAAGGCCGGTGCGATTTCAAAGACTCAGGCCGAGCGGTTCGTGCCGGTCCTCGCGCCGTTCGCGCCGCACCTGGCCGAAGAACTCTGGCAAAAACTGGGGCACGACGAATCCCTGACTTACGAACCCTGGCCGGAATATAACGAATCGCTGCTGGTTGAAGACACAGCCGAGTTGGCTGTCCAGGTCAACGGTAAGATACGCGGACTCATTACCGTCGGCGCCGACGCCGCCGAAGATGCGATAATCGCCGCCGCCCTGGCCGAGCCGAAAGTCGCCGCCGCCGTTGAAGGAAAAACAATCGTCAAGAAAATCGTCGTACCGGGCAGACTGGTAAATCTGGTAATGAAATAGTTTCAGTAAGACTTTCCGCTCCCTTGCGGTCGCGACTCGCTTGGCGCGTGCGAGCGAGCCGCAACCGCGCGGGAGCGGAAAGAACCTCACAAGACTCATGGATAATCGCCTTTTGAGCCGATGAACGTACAGTAATGCAGGAATGGATTCTGCAACCATACATGTGAAGGAGCCTTCGATTATGGAACCTGTCCGCTCGCCTCTTGAGAGTGAAGAATATCACGCCGCTCTTTTTACTGTTCGTCGGGCCAAGAATTACCTGTGGTGGCTGATCGTAATTTCGATCGTCGTTCAGATGGCGGCGTTTGTTTCGGTGCGATATGCCGGAGTAATTGACGATGCGCCGCAGTTACCCGGCGTTGCTCAGGCCGGGGACGAGCAGGCGACTACCGCGCCGGTGAAGGTCCTGGACGAGAAAACCGGCAGTGCGGCATGGACATGGTATGAGGTGCTGCGTTGGGCTCTTCCGACGACGAAATTTATCGCCATGGCGGCGGGAATGTTGCTGGTTCTCACGATGCTGACAGCGGTGCAGTTGTCGCTCGTCGGGCGAACCGGGGGTGCGGCAGGGTTCATCGGCGGATTCTTCTGGTCATTACTGCTGTTGGTGTTCCTGATTCCCTGGCAGCAGGTTATAGGAAGCACCCTGGCCTGCGGAGCGCTGTATAACCTCGGCGACCTTATCGACTGGACGCGCCAAGTGGTCTGGGATGCAGAGGACGCGACGATATTAACGAAGGTTCTATACTACGACCGCTTCATAGGATATCCGGTCTTTGTACTGCTGCTGAGCCTCGTCGTTCAGATGAAGTTTATTCGAGGCTGGCGTCGAGCAAGCCTCAGTATCATGCAGGCCAATCTCCGGGAACCCGCCGAGCAGAACGATACACTGTAAACAGACCGGATTGCCGGAATACCGTGAGACCGTAAAACCGGAATTTACGCCGTGCCTGAATACATCATTTGATGTGTTGCGCAGTAAGTAATAGTATCATCTAACCGGTTAATTGATTAGATTGAGTCGGTTTGATGAAACGATGGCGTCCAATCTGTGTGCTGCTTATTGCGGTATTGTCGGCTTTTGGTGGGTGCAAAACCCCGGAAGAGTCCCCATTCCCTCGCGGCAGGCCTCCGACCCTTGAAGGCGTTACGCTGGAACCCTTCACCGATGCACACAAGCAAAATCCCCGAGATTTCGTTCTGGTGGTACGTACGAACCTGATAACCGTGCAGGTGCCGGTGGGGTCGGTGAGCGACTCGGAGGACTTGTGGAGTTATCTCGACGAAGAACCGGCAGGCGCTCATGTCGGTTCGGCCTTGACCGGCAACGGTATCCGCGTCGGGTTGGGGCGCAAGGGCGCATGGAAAAACATTACCGCCATCCTTCAGCGTCTTACGGGGCAACCACTGGTTCATACCTCGCTTTTGTCCAGACCCGAAACGCCCATGCCCATAGTCTTTAAATCTTCTCAGAAATCACAGACAATTTTCACCTACCGTCGGGACGCATCGCTCGTCGGGCAGGATTACCCTGCCGGCGACAGCGTGCTGGTAACAACATCGACAATAAACTACGACGACCCCTCGGCTGTTCACATAACGGCGGCAGCGGCGATCCGCTCTAACCGGCGACGCAAAGGATATATTAAACGTTCGGGAAAATACGCCCTTGTCTCTGAACCGGTCTATTACCGCCTCGACGGCATGGATTTCAGATTAAAGGTTCCACGGGGCGATTTCATTCTTATCGGCCCTTCGGCAGAAGCGCGACGACGGAGCAGTCCGGGATATCATTTCCTGATACACCAGAGGAAGGCTCTTCAGTTCGAGACGGTCGTGATAATCGCGCCGGAGGTCTTCGCCGCGCCCGTCAAAAAGACGGTAGTCAGTAGCCAGTAAAAACAAACTCTTTTTCTACCGGCTACTGACTACCGGCTACTAACTCATGGAGTACCGGATGGTCGGTTCCGTTATCGGCGAAAGTTGGTTTTTATTCACCTGCCCGGTCTGGCTGGTTACGATCCCGCTGGCGGCGGTGCCGGTATTGTTGGCGTGGTTTGCCGGGCGGCATGGGCGGCGAATTCCCATCCTGGCTGTGGTCGCGCAGTGCATCGCGCTGACGCTGGTGGTGGCTGCACTGGCGCGCCCGAAAGCGCCGATCGGAAAGCAGGCGGATTTGCCTTACCTGTTGTTGAGCGATATGTCCGGATCGGTGCGGGGGCAGGGGCGGGGCGTTCGGAAATCGGATTTCCCGTCCGGCGCGAAGGTTGAGCAGTTCGGTTTCGCCGACGGTATCTTCCACGCCGCACAGGTTGAAAATGCGCAGCATCCCTTGCGGGACCTGTGCCACCACGCCACACTTATCGCACCGGCCTTGCGGCTAATCGCATCACGAGGCCCAAACGCCCTGTCCGCTGCGATTATCGAAACCGACGGGCGATTCGCCGAGACTGACTACTCAGCCGCCGCTCAGGCCGTTGCCGACCTTGGCGTTCAGGTACATATCGTTCCGCTGAACGCTCCGCCGGCCGATGCGAGAATCGTCGCTTTCGCCGCCCGGCGAATCTCCGATACGCAGGTCGAAATAACGGCAGATGTTTCCGCAAATTCCCCGTTGAAACGGACGCTGACAATAACCCGCCGAGGACAATCCCACCCGCTCGCCGTCCGGCAACTGGCGCTGACGGGCAATTCGCCGAGCACCGTTCGAGTTACCGACGCCGTCGCGTCCGACGCATGGGGCCAATACTCCGTAAGTCTTACCGGCGATGTGGTTATCACCGAGAATGATTCGGCCTCGACATTGGTCCTTCCGGCC
>DAOVLV010000187.1 GCA_030631085.1 Planctomycetales bacterium
CGCCGAAGGTGCTTTCGGCCTTCAGTTCGCCACCCATCAATTCTGCGATTCGGCGAGTGATTGCCAGTCCCAGCCCCGTCCCGCCGTACTTTCGAGAGGTTGACGCATCGGCCTGAGTGAACGCTTCAAAGAGTTTATCGAGGTTTTCCGGGGATATCCCGATACCCGTATCGACGACCTGGATTTCAACCGCCGGCGTACCGTCCCGCCACTCATGCAGGAACGAAACGATCATCTTTACCCCGCCGGTGTCGGTGAATTTGACGGCGTTTCCAACAAGATTAATCAGCGATTGCCGGAGGCGGGCTTCATCGGAAGTAATCTCTTTCGGGAGCGGACCGGCGTATTCAGCCGATAGCGTGATACCCTTATCGATAGCGCGGACGCGCATCATACTGAGAACCTCGGACACTACCGGCGGGATGCTGTACCGGCGGGACTCGATAGTCAACTTACCGGCTTCGATCTTGGAAATGTCGAGTATGTCGTTAATCAGCATTAACAGGTGCTCGCCGTTACGACGGACGATAGTCAGGCATTTCGTTCGCTCATCGGACTCCTGCTCCGGGTCCATCATCAGCTCGGTGTATCCCAGGATCGCCGTCAGAGGTGTTCGTATCTCGTGGCTCATATTGGCGAGAAACTCGCTCTTGGTCTGGTCGGCCATTTCGGCCGCCGTTGCCATCTTGTTGGCGCGTTCGATTGCCGCTTCTAACTGCTCATTCGTCTCGGCCATATCGATAGTGGCGTTCTCGGCGGTTTCCTTGGCCTGACGAAGTTCCTCTTCCGCCCGTTTGCGGCGGGTAATGTCGGTGTCGATCCCTCTGTAACCGACCAATTCTCCGTCGTCGTCAAATATCGGTGAACCGTTAGTCAGCAGGCAGACCCGCCGGCCGTTATTAGTGATGTTCCAGTTTTCCAGGTTGCGGAATGAGCACCTCTGGCGGATAATCTCTTCCAGGTAAGGACGTAGCCTCTCGGCATCCTTGGGGATCATAAAGTCAAACGGCGTTTTGCCTATGACATCCTTCCTGCTGTATCCGATAATGTCGCTGACACTTCTGGAACAGTATGTATAAACGCAGTTGGTGTCGGTTTCCCAGATCCAGTCTGACATGCTCTCGGCAATATCACGGAAACGACGTTCGGATTTGCGGATCGTCTCCTCTATACGCCGGCGCTCGCCCAATTCGCTCCTTAATTCCCATTGGGTCTGCTTGAGCCGGCGACTTAGTTTGACAGCATAAATCGCCGTTGCCGTCATCGCTACCAATCCCACCACCATAATAGCAAGCCAATACCAGTACTTCCTGACGACGCTGTCGGCGGTTACCGTACTGGTCTGCCCATCAGCGCCGAAGGCCGGACATGCCACTACCAAAACTACCGCAAGGAGCAAAAACAGACAGAGAAATCTTCCGTGTTGCCTTTGGAATGACGAAACGATCAGCGACTTGACGGCTTCTGCCGGGGCAGGGTCGAGCATATACAGTGCCTCCATCCTCTCACGCCCACCCCGTAAGAGTGGCGCATAAACCCAAGCCCCGACCCGACCCCGATAAGGACCACAAATTCCATCGACACCCCGACAACGCGACTTGAATTAGACGATTGAGAGCACAGTTAAAAGAGAATTTTGAATATTGAACAAGGAATGTCGAATTTCGAAGTAAAAATAGAAGAAACGGGGGGCCTTTGAGGGATGTTTTTTTACTTTTACTTCGAAATTCAAAATTCTCCGTTCATTATTCAATATTCTCTTTTCTCTCACCCCTCTGCGACCAGTCCTACTCGCCCGCCGTAGGCCTTGAGCATTTCGGCTCGGAGTGTCTGGTGTTCCGGGGCTGATATGTCCGGGTCGGTCTGGACGATGGCGAATGCGTCGCGACGGGCGATTTGCAGAAGTTCGTAATCTTCGATAAGGTCGGCGATTTTCAGTTCGGGCATCCCGTGCTGACGCGTTCCGAAAAATTCGCCGGGGCCGCGAAGACGCAAATCGGCTTCGGCAATCTTGAATCCGTCGTTCATCTCGGCCAGTACCCGCAGGCGCTCGGCGGCGATTGGGTTCTTCGAACCGGCGACGAGGATGCAGGCGGCATTGTCTTTTCCTCGTCCAATCCGCCCGCGCAACTGGTGCAGCTGCGCCAGCCCGAAACGCTCGGCGTTGACGACCACCATCACATTGGCGTTCGGCACGTCCAGCCCGACCTCGACGACCGTGCTGGCGACGAGGACGCGAATTTCCCCGGCGGCAAATCGTTTCATCGCCGATTGCTGCTCGGCTGTGGGCATTTGTCCGTGAATCAACCCGACGGTGTAATCGGCGAAAACCTCGTCGGTCAGTTCATCGTGGGCGGTTTGGGCGGCGGAAAGTTTCGCGTTTCCGGCATCGGCTACCAGCGGATAGACGAAATACGCCTGCTGACCGTCAGCCAGTCGCTCGCGGACAAACTCGAGCACTTCATCCATACGCGATTTATCGACGCATCGGGTTTGGGTTTCTCCCCTGCCCGGCGGCATCTCGTCGATGACCGAAACGTCCAGATCGCCGAATACCGTCAGCGCCAGCGTTCGCGGAATAGGCGTAGCCGTCATCACCAGGCAGTGCGGCGCGTATCCCTTGGCGCGGAACCCGCCACGCTGACGGACGCCGAACTTGTGCTGCTCATCGACGATAGTTACTCCAAGCGCCCGGAACCGAACCTTCTCGCTCAAAAGCGCGTGCGTTCCGACAACGATGTCGATCTTACCGTCGGCCAATCGTTCGAGGATGTCGTCTTTTTCGGCCTTCTTCTGAGCGCCGACCAGAAGGGCAATCCGCACACGCGAACCGGAAAGATATTGTTCGACCTTGGCGTAGTGCTGGCGGGCGAGGATTTCGGTCGGAGCCATTATTGCCGCCTGTTTGCGATGGGCGACGCCCACCAGTGCGGCATAGATGGCTACGACCGTTTTTCCGGAACCCACGTCGCCCTGGAGCAGGCGGTTCATAGGCCTGGACCGTCCAAGGTCGGAGGCGATTTCCGCGATGACGCGGTCCTGTGAAGCCGTCAGATCGAATGGAAAACGCGCGCGGATACGCCGGTCAATCTTCCCGGAGACTTTCAGCGAATGCGCAGGCCTGCTTACAGCCCGCATCCTCTGGATCGCGATTCCCAACTGCATCAGGATGAATTCATCGTACGCCAGCCGCCGTTTGGCGAGTGTCCACGCGGCATGGTCTTCGGGACGGTGCATTGCGGCGATGGCGTCAGGACGGGTCGGCAGGTCGCGCCGACGCAGGTGCTCGTCGTCGAACCACCGTGCAAACAGGCGTTGCGTCTCCGGAAGGATGCCTTTGATGATATTGGATATCAGTCCGCTCGGCATAGGCCCGCAGGCCGGGTACACAGGGAGCAGTTCGTCGGCATCGAGGTTCGTCCCAGCCGGGTCCCAGATAACCTCCCACCTCGGATTGATGAACTGGAGCGTTTCCCGATAGACGGAGACCTTCCCGCTGATGGCGATGTGCATGTCGGGCTTGATGCGGTCCTTTAGGTACCCGCCGTGGAACCACTTCGCGACGACCCACCCGGAGCCGTCGTCGAGTCCGCACTCAAAGTATGGTTTTCGGCCAAAGGCCTTATAGTTCGTTTCGCGGACGACGCCTGCGACGGTGGCAGCCGGTTCGTCGCCGCGAAGCGTCCCGATTGGCTGGACCTGTCGGCGGAGATTGAACCGGCGCGGGAAATAGAGCAGCAGGTCTTCGACCGTTCGGACGTCCGATTTGGCGAGTTGCTCGGACCTGTGGGGTCCGACGCCTTTGACGTACTGAACCGGAGTGTCGAGTTTTAGGCGCGTTAACAAAGTCGTACATTTGTTCGTAGCATGGGCGTCTCGCCCATAATTCACGGGCGGGACGCCCGTGCTACGTTGTCAAGGGATCTGCAACACCTGACCGACACGTAACGTCGCCGGGTTGTCGATGTTGTTGGCCTGGGCGATATCTTTCCAGCGTCTGCCGTCGCCATAGAATTTCTTCGCCACCGACCAGAGCGTATCACCTTCGCAAAGGATGTAGGTTCTGACCGGCGCCGGCGCGGGCGTTTCGACGGTTTCCGGTTCGCGGGTATCAACGACGGGTTCGACGGTAGTTGTGGTTTCCGGCAAGGATTTCACCGGCATCAGTTTGCTGACAGGACGATCCGGCGCCGACAGATCCGCGGTTTCGGTGGTCTGTGGGCCGGCGGGCTTGCTGCAACCTGCCGACGCCAACATTGCCAATGCGGTGAGGATAACGACTCGCTTCATAACAAACCCCTTGTAATGGTTGGTCAGGCCTTCGGCAACAACTGCATCAGTGATAATAGCAGGTGGCGATGCGATGTCAAGGCCGGTCAGAAAATCCGTAATCAGGGCGAATCGAAAAATAAAAAGGAACGCCCCTTCCATCCCGTCAGGATGGAAAGAACGTCCCTTTTTCCACATGCTCACTAAAGCCTGCCCCGTGGGGGTGAGCACGCCGTGATTGTCTCAACTGTTCAACGACGTTTCCGTCGCAGGAGAACGCCGACCAGGCCTACGCCCAGAATCGTCAGCGTTGCCGGCTCGGGGACTGTGGTGATCGTGTACTCATCGACGTACAGGGTATAGGCTGACGAAAGACCGCCTTTGCTTCCCAGGCCGCCGTAGTAGTTGCCGATATTGCGGGGAACATCAGAGTAGCCACCCGCGCTTATGTCCCTGACGCCACGGGAGACCCCGTCAATGATAATCTCGGCCTGCCTCGGGCCCAGTTCCTGGGTAGCGCCCTCTATCGTCCGAGTCTCGGTCTCGGAGAGGTTGTGTACCACTTTCAGGTGAACCCATGCGTCGGCCTGTATCCAGTGGTGGTTCCAGCCGCCCAGGTTCGAATCGCTGATTCTTACTTCGCCGGGATGATTAACTGCGTCGTACCACGTCCACCCGTAGGGCGGGAGCAGCAGATTTGCGCCGGCCCCTTCCCACGTATCCACGTTGGGCATGAGGCTGATTTGGCTGGACCCCTCGGCCAGTCCGGTGGGAATCCAGACGTGTATTTCCA
>DAOVLV010000041.1 GCA_030631085.1 Planctomycetales bacterium
CCGCGTCAAAAGTTTTGCGTTCCATGCTGTTCATGTCCGGTCAAAACGAATAATACAAGTCTGTGCATCGGTGTCAATGATACTCGTTCAAAACCAAAATGACCAATGATGAAAAGAGGCTGGGTAAAGTCGTTAGACATTAATACTGCTACGAAACTTCGGTCGTCGCAGATAAACCGTTTCGCGTACGAGTAATCAGTGTAATTCGTAATTCGTAATTGGTAATTGGTAAAAAAAACCGACGCTCTGTTACGAATTACGAATTACTCAATTACCAATTACAGAACAAGCAGCTACCGCCACCAATGAGAAGTAAAGTTTCGTTGTAGTACTAATTACGAATTACTAATTACGAATTACCAATCACGAATTACCAATCACGAATTACCAATTACGAATTACCAATTACTGATTACTGTATTCGTCGATCATTTGCAGAACTTCCTTGGCTTGGCTTTGCGGGTCGAGTTCGAGTGCTTTTTGTGCGGCAGCGCGGGCTTCGGAAAGTTGTTCGGATTTTTTTGATACGCTTGCAGCACGGTAATAGACCATCGCCAACTGCGTCCACGAATCGGCGTTTTTCGGGTCGATCAGGCAGGTGCTTCGCATCGACCGGATAGCGAGATCGTAGTTATTCCCCGCTACGTGCAGCCCCGCCATTGCCTTATGAACACCGGCGTCGTAGGGATTGATATTGAGAACCTGGTTGTAATAGTACAGCGCCTGTTCGGTCTTTCCGGCAGTGCGGTAGATGTCGGCGATCTGGCGGGCGTACCTGGGGTCCTTCATCGTCCGCCGGTGCAGTTCGGCGAGGTTCGGAAGCGCTTTTTCAGCCTGGCCCATCTGCATGTAGAGTTTGGCGAGTTTCTTGTATCCATAGGGGTCGAGCCGGCGTCGCACTTTGTATGACTCAAGTGCAGCGATGGCTTCAGGCCAGTGGCGTTTGGCGAGATAGCAATCGGCGAGTATTCTGGCGGCTTTGGGCGAACGTGGCTTTACCTCTTCGAGCCTGCGGGCGAGCGCAATTGCTTCGCCGTACTTCTTCTTCCTGGCCAGAACGCCTCCCAGCACTGCCAGCGCCCTGGGGTCTTTGGGATTGTCCTTTAATGCCTTGCGAGCGGCGGACTCGGACATTCTCTTGAGCGGCTTTGAGGCAAAACCCCACGATTCAATCTGCTTAATCGCCCAGGCGCGGAAATCCTTGTCAAACTGTTCCTCGGTGGTGTTGAGGACTTCGGCGAAAACCTTCGTTTGTGTCCATCCGTCGCGGAAGCCGTTGAGCATCTTGATAATAGCGTCGTATTTCTTCTTTTCGACGATGTATTCGAATATCCATTCTGACTGTGCGTACGCCAATGTGCGTGCGCCTCGTCCTCGCTTCTTACGGTCGGGACGGATGAAGCCCCAACTGAGCGATTTAATCGGATACAGTTTTTTGCTCCGCACAGCCTTAACCAGCAACCCGACAGCCTGGTAGTTTCTCCGGTCGGGCTGTTCCCATACGGCGCATGATTCAGTGAACCAGTGCGGGATGCGGTTCTTCGTGGCGGTGAGCGTTACGGTGTGGGTGAATTCGTGCCGGAGCACAACCGCCCAGTTGAACGTGCCGAGTCCACTGCGCAACGGGTCGGGCGCGGGCATCCCGATGACCCGTCCGGTGCATGCGCCGACCGTATTGATCCATCCACGCCCGCTGATACGCACGGAAAAGTCCTCATGCGTGGAGAACATTTCCACCAGGGTCTTTTTGTCCGGCTCGAAGTCAAAATCCTTGCAGATTTCGGGGTAGATTTTTTCAGCCTCTTGAGCCAGCAGGTCCAGCAGCACGGCGTCCTTTTCGCCATCGACTTTGATGATGAAATGCTCGGTCTCTTTGACCTGGTATTTTTTGAGTTTGCCCAGCAGATTGACGTAGCGGGCCACGTCCTGTCGGTAATCGTCGAGTTTGAAGGCTTTGTCGAGCGTTTCGGCGGCGAGTTTTTCCTGCCCGGTCTGCATATAAAGTTGTCCCAGTCCGGTAACCGCTCCCGCCGATTCCGGCGCAAGTTCGATGGCCTTCTTGAAATATGTTTCCGCCTGGTCGAACTGGCGGGCTGCGGAAAGCCACTGGGCGATGGTCTCGTAGAGTTCGGAGCATTTGGGATTGATTTTCTCGACACGCTCAATGAATGGCTTGGCCTTGTCGGGGTTGAAAGTACGGACATGAAGTGCCGCCATCAGCGACAACGCGTCGATGTTGTTCGGATTGACTTTCAGCACCTTTTCGATAACGGGGCCGACCTGGTCGAACTTCCGCCACCGAAACAATGTAGCGGCCTTGAGAATATGCGCGTCGGCGCAGTTTGGGTTGATTTTCAGGGCTTTTTCTGCCTCGGAAATCGCGTTCTCGAATCGCCACCTTTGCAGCAGGATTACACCTTTACCGACATAAACGTCGGGGATACGTTTATTAATCCTGTGTGCAAGATTGAATTCCTGCATTGCCGGTTTGGGCTTGTGTTTGCTGAGCAGGAACATACCGGCCGCTACGTTTGCGGGCCAGTATTTCTTGTCAACGCCCTGGTAGGCTTTCTGGAGGTAATTGTGCAGGATGTTCCTCGCCTGCTCGGACGCCTTTTGTCCGGTGAGAATGGCGTATCGGTCGAGGATTTTACCTGCGGCGACGAGGCTTTCGGCGTCCTTTGTGAAATCCTCGCGGGCGAGCGCCTTGTCGATGGCTTTGTACGCTTCAATCGCCTCGGCCTTTTTTCCGAGGATTTCGAGGGCCTGTCCGAGCCGAAGCACTGTCGGGGTCCAATCGTCGCGAAGCTTGAACGCCTTCCGGGCGGCTGACAATGCCTCGTCATATTTACCCGTCTCAGTCAGCAGTACCGACATCTGCACATGCCAGACGGCGTTTTTCTCGGCACGAGCGACGACGGCGCGGAGTGCGGCTATCGCCTCATCGTATTTACCGACAGCGGCATATGCCTCGGACAGACCTATGCTCGCCGGAACGTCTTCGGCGGGAGTTTCCGACAATTTTTTATATATGCCGGCAGCCTCGGCGTACTTTCCCGTCCAGTACAACTGCCTTGCCCGCTTGAGCGACGGTTTTGCATCGGCTGGACGCGTCGCAGCGGCGGGTTTAGTGGTCGGCTTCGACGTTGCGTCTTTGATGATCTTGTTGACGTATCGCGGTATGCCGGCATTCAGACCGGCCGACAAAACCGCAACCAAAGCGATTGTTATTGCGAATTTACGCATGGATGCTTCTCTCATAAAGGACGTCAATTTCGCGCGCGAACCGACCATACGGCCCGCCTATTAGCGCACAAACCACCCCCCATTATAGTATTCGACGCTTTTTTACCGCTACGGTTCCCTGAAATCGAAAAAATGTTATCTGCCCCCTCGCCGGGCTATTTACCTCGCAATGTTATGATAGTCTTGGCCAGGAGGCTTCGGGCATTCTGGAAGTCCGCGTATTTGGAAAATTCCACATCTTTTATTTTCCAGTTTCCGCGAACCATATAGGGATAGTTTCCCGACCCCGGCTTTGCATTATCCGGCAGCGCCTTTTTCAGAACGTACCCCCTGCCTGTTTCCTCGAAGAAAAAACCATATCCGCCAAGCGCGTTAACTGATTTTGCTATCGCATCTCTGGCCGACTTTGCCGAATCCTTTTTTCCTTCTTTCTCCAATTTCCCGGCTATTTCGCTCAGGACGTGCAGGTACGCGTAATCTTCCAGACCGTCGCGTAAGGAAGACAATCGGATGGAGGCCAACAGGGGATTTTCCAGATCGGGCTTTTTTGTAAAGTATATTCTCCAGTTTACCCCGCTACCCTTCATGAAGCGGAGAGGCTTGGCGGGCACCCCAGCCTTGGGATAAGTCCTGGTTGCCGGATCGACTATGAAATCCCAGGGCGAACCACTATAGTTCCTCCACAGATCAAACCCGTAAGACGTCCAGCCGGTTACGTCCAGTTGCCGGCAAAACCACGGTATTGATCTGACTTCGCCGTTGGAATTACTGTAAAGCCATTCCGGAGAACGATCACCCATAACGTACCACCAGACATGCTCGCCTTTGGTCCGCCTTTCCTTCATAAAATCACAGACGGCGTTATGCGGATTCCCCAATACCCATACCTTGTACGGGCCTAACTGCTCGAAGAGATTCGGAGTTCCCTTGTAGTCCAATATGCACCCGCCGTGATGGCGCAGCCCGGCCTTTTCGGCCCATTCCTGATGCTTTTTTGCGAGTTTCCTCAACTCCGGCGTGCCAGGCTCATCTCTGCCAACCCATTCCACGAATATGTCATTCCAGCCCTTCTTGTTGAGGAATTGGGCGAGTTGCTTGTAATACTCCGGCCAGCCAACTTTTGGACGGTTCACCGAAGGTAGAAATATCTGAAACCTCTGCACTCCCTGACGCATCATCGTTTCGACCACTTCTTCATACAGGCTGAAGTCCACCTTGCCGTCTTTGGTTGTGCACCATACCCTCTGAAACGTCGCCCCCTGAATGTAATAATCAGATAGAATCCTGGCGTGGGCCTTGCAGTATTTGAGAATCTGCTTCTTGTCTTTGTGATCGTACCCCGCCCTCTTCATTGCCGCCGGTATGTCGCCGTATGGTATAACCCATAACGGGTTTTTTTTCGGGATCGCGAAATCCCACACCTTGAGTTTTATCTTCACCTTGCCGATAACCGTCTTGTCAGACGCTGTTACCTTTATTTCACCTTGATAAACACCCGCCTTCGTATCCCTTGGGACATGTACCGTAATCCATACAGGTTGCAAAAAACCTTTGTATAGACCAATCACCTTGTCATTAAGCAGAACGTCGGTCGTATATGACTGCCACTCCGCAACTTTTTTATAGATAACAAGTTTGGCATGGTGATAGCCCACGGGATTGTATTGTATGTTTTTTCCGGAGATCGTTTTCCCGTCAGGCCTCGATAAATCCCCGCATCGAAGCGACACTTTCAGGCCATTTTTTCGGGGCATCAGCAGTATTTGAAAAGACTCCCGCTCCCCCTTGGCGCAGAAGAGTTCGATTTCCTTATTTTTGGATAATTTGTCCGTATCCAATGCGGTTTCTTTGCCGCCGGTAACATACGCGCCCAGTATGTAGTAAGACTTAAAATCTCTCGTCGAGACCTTATCGTACGAACTCAGCACGCCTACCGAACAGTCCTGGCACATTCCAATCGCATTGAGAGAAACTATGATCGAAGCCAGGATCGCCATTCCACGAGTTTGTCCGCGCATTTTAGATTCTCCTGTTTAGTTCACGTTCGTCTGCCGCCTATTTTACAGCCTTGGTACTTCTGTGTCTATTCCGCCGGTTTCGTTCGAGAGGTAGGCGGCGTAGATAGTCGCTATCGTGTCCAGCGCAAGGTCAAGCCCTGCCTGCGGGGATGAGCCGGTGGCAACGCAGGAAATGAAATCCTGCATCTCGGCGTGATAGCCCACGGTGAAATTCTCGTCAGGAGCGGCTGGGGACCAGCCCTCCTTCGTGCTTATCTTCTCGATAGTGTAAATATCCTCGTACTGGTCGCCGCGAGGATTGAACGTATCGACAAGGTTGGTCGGGCTGATGCGGCAGAGTGTTCGGTGATTGTTGGCGAAGACCTCGACGTAATCCGTCAGCCCGCCCAGCGACAGTTCGCTCGCGATAACGTCCGCCACAGTACCGTCGTCGAATACCACGTGCATTATACCGTAGTCCTCGATGTCATGGTAATCGGTGCGGATGAACCCGGCGTCCCTGTAACCCTCCAGCCGCGTGATTTCGTGAACTCGCGCGCTGACACTGACGGGTCTGATGGCTTGTCCGTTTCGCGCAAGCCCTTCCGTTTCCTTAAGATACAGCACGCCCCCAAGGGGATGACACGCCTTTCCCATCAACGCCCCGCCGCCGGCGAATCGCCAGATGCCATAGACCGGCGAACCCGAACCGTTGTGCGACTCCTCGCCGACCATCCGAAGAACCTGCGCGCCGGTCTTTTCGATAATCTCGCGCTCCTTCTGGATGCTGGGGGCATAGACGTAATTCTCGGCGTATCCGAGAACGACGTTATTATCCCGCACCGCTTTTGCGATACGCTTCAGCCGACCGATAACCTCTTCGAGCATCTGCTTCTTGTCGGCATGGTTGCCGAAAAACTCGTCCCCCGCGCCAGCAGGACCGAAACAACCCGTCAGCGGCTTTTCGCAGATAATACCCACCCCAGCCGAGGCTGCTGCGAGGATACCGTCTTCGTGCACATACGGCGGCGAGCAGATGTCCAGTACGTCGATATGCTCAAGCATAGCCTCAACGCTATCGAAAACCCGAATCCCATGTTCAGCCCCGAATTTGCTGCGACTTTCTTCCCGAAGCGAAGTAACCCCAGCCAATTCGACCTCGAACCCATAAACCCGCCGAAGCGACTCAATATGAAACCCCGCAGCAAACCCCGCACCGACAATACCAACGCGTATCTTCTTCGTTACAGCCATCGTTTATCGTTCTCCTGTAGAAACTAATGATAAATGCTAAATGAAAAATGTTAAACGGCACAACCAAGCCACCCGCCTTCCAACCAACTTAGCACGCAACGGATAGATCGCAGATAGTGATCAGCCTTTCTGAACGTCTATCCAAGGGGGGCACAAAGGAGGTTCCTCTTGCTCTAGCTCATTGGCGAGTTGTGTTGCCCATTCCAGAAAAATCTTCTTTGGGTTCCAGTGCTCATCAAGCAGGATTGCGTCCAAAATGACTTCTCGGTCTTGGAGTATTGGTGCATCGAAATTATCATATCTGTCATCACGCACAATGCGAGTGTTCTGAACGTCTATGAGGCCAGCCTGTACAAGAGCGACTTTGCCAATACTAAACCGATCTTGGATGTCTGCGAGCAAGTGCAGGCCGCTGAGAATCGGCTCGTAAATCCACAACACGGCGACTTCACGTTCCACTTTTGGGTGTGTGTTCCCAAGACGTTCACTTCCATTACCCACCGGTAATTGAGTGCCAAAGACAACGACCCCATCACGCCTGATTTCAAGGATAGATGAGTTCTTGTATTTTCGAGTCATAAGACCTCTTATCGAAGGTGCTAACGCATCCGCAAAAGTAAAGGGCGTGTGGCACCCCCGACTCCTCCTGTCACCGTGTTTGATGAAATAGGATGATTTCTTCAGGATGTCTCGCATCCCGCGCACATGTACCGGGACATGGTCTCTTGCACGTCCTATTGGCACACCTGCGAACCACACCATCGGTCGAATTTCGCTTCGCTGTAACTGTGAACGAATCTTCTCCAATTCGTCCGAGGCTGAATCCCGAACCTTAGCGAATTGACCAAACTTGTACTCAATTTCATCTGTTGTCATAAAACGATTGTCCGTTCCCCGTCGTATACGGAATTGGTTGCATTGATTATGAGTGATCATACTCAGACAGTAAGTGTTTGCCGGCACCTCGACGATGAGCACGGACAGGTCGTCCTCGTATAATATTACGCGATATTCCAACGACCCGGGCCGCACATCAAGGTGGGTATTCACCAGGTCTTTAATGGTCTGTTTGAGCCGCTCGACGTCTTCGACTCCCTCGATTTTCTCGGCAAAAGGTGGGGCTCCCGGTTTGCCGGACTGCCTGACGCCAATGAGCAATGCGCCACCCGCGCCATTCGCCATTGCAGACACATCGACCAGGATGTCCCGTCGAGCCTTTTCTTTTTCCTTCTTGTCCTCCGACAGAACTTTGCAGTCGGCCTTGAAATCCAGCCGGGCTGTTTCTACGGCAGGCGGGTCTGCAATAAGATCTCCCAAATCTTCCTTGGTCCAATCCGCAAATGGCTTGCTGGGTAATGGCATATTTCGGCCTTATTAATCTGTCCTGTCTGTCAAATTTCGTAGGGCGGGCCAACCGGCCCGCGGGGTTTCCCCGCCTGTGTTCTAATCTACGAGGTTTATTATATCTACATGGTATTGCCCGTAAGGACTCTAATCAAGGTAGAACGAGCCTTTAGCATAACGACGCAGTTTAGCCCTGAAAGGGCTTGGGATAGTAGCCGGGGGCGAATAGCCCCCGGTATCCGACGACCAATAACTCCAGTCCCGAAGGGACGTCGGAAATCGTTTTCTCCGTCGTCCCTTCGGGACTAAATACTTTCGACCCTTTTCCGTGGGCTTACGCCCACGGCTACCATCCGTCGGCCCTTCGGGCCTGATACCTTTCAGTCATCCTGAATATGTTTCCACGACATGAGGAATGTAACCCGTTCGCGGATGTTGGCTGGGAGGGTTTTTTTGAGGATATGCCGAGCCTCCGACAGGTTCGTCCTGCGGGTTACGTGCGTCAGGATGATCCGCTCGTTATTCATCCCTTCAAGCACCTCGGCCAGATCGGTTACGTGCAAATGCTTGCCTGCGCGCGCCCGGCTGACGTGGTCGTCATCAAAAAAAGTACACTCAATCAGCAGCACCTTCGAGTCGCGGACGTGCGGGATGGCAGAGTAGTTGGCCTTGGCTGTATCGCCCAGGTAAGTTACCAGCGGCATCTCGACCCTGCGGGTGATTTCGACGCCTTTTTTCTTCAGTTCCACAAGTTCAGGCCCGTCCAGGCCTATGAATTCTTCCTTGAGTTTCTGGCGGACGTCGATAAGCGAAAATCCCAGCGAGTTTCCGATATGTCGCGTCGCGAAAGCGCGCGCAATGAGGCCTCGGCGGATTTCGTAGTCGTCGCCGTCGCCCATGCCGACGAACTTGTGCGGCGAAGGATGCCCCTCAACGCGGGCGACCGCATCCATCAGGTTTTCCAGCGGATCGACGATTGAATGGGCCATCAGCGCGACGCCCCCGCCGATTCCCTGGAAATCACGCTGGCTGAAGTAATAGGCCAGTCCCGCGGCGTGGTCCATGTGTCCGTGGCTCAGCAGGACGTGATCGACGCGCATGGCTTCGCGCGGGCATCGGCCTATGTCGAAAACCACGTCAAGTTCCGGCACAACGATGACAGACTCCTCACCCGCAACGCTGTAGCCGGCAAGAGTAAAGTCGTCGAAATCCATACAGCTAAGTTTGAATGCCCGTGTCTTCATGGATGCGGCTATCGTAAGGAACACTGTCGGGCAGGTCAAGCAGTGGGGAATTAATGAAACGCTTCGCGCAAAAAAGCGTTTAAAACAGTAGAATCATCGTAGCCGCCGAAAGAAAGGACTAACATGCGGAAAATATCGGTACTGGTCGTTCTGATTGGGTTGATGCTCGCAGCCACCGTTGCCGGCGATACTGTCTATAAACGCAACGGGACAAAACTCGTCGGCGAGGTTACCGAAAAGGACGGTAAATACATCGTCAAAATGGCCTACGGGACCGTCCACGTCGATAAGGCCGACGTCATTTACGTCGCTTATGGTACGGGCACGACCATGCCGGCTTCAGCACCGGCTACGCCCGCCGATGATCACAGGCCGATGAATCCCAGCGTTTCGAGTGTCCGGCGTTGGAATATTAATGAGGCGACGCTGCCCGAACCGATTGTCTTTATGCTCTCCCGCCAGATAGAGTTGCTTGGTAAGTCCGCTACCGACACGATGCGCAAGCAATCGCGGCAGTGGAAAATCGTCGCCCATGACGGTAAACGCAAACTCGGACAGGGATGGCTCACGCGGACCCAGCAGCGGCAGCGACGCACATCTTTTGAGAAACGTCTCCGCCAGGGTGACAAATTCACACAACAGGCAGAACG
>DAOVLV010000114.1 GCA_030631085.1 Planctomycetales bacterium
CGGATCGGTCATGCTGGAACTGAAGACAGGCGCAGACGTTCGCAAGGTGCTCGATGACGTCAAAAGCGAGGTCGATAAGTTCGATTTCAAGGGCGCTGAAGACCCTATCGTTGCGGAAATAACGGTGCAGATACACGTGATTAACGTGGCTTTGGGCATCGGCGGCAACGAGAAGGGGCGTTTGTCGGATATTTCGGAGGAGCATACCCTCAAAGAACTGGCAGAAGACATCCGCGACGAGATTAACGACCTTCCGGAAATCTCCCAGGTGAATATTTTCGGCGTTCGGGACTATGAGATTGTCATTGAGGTTTCCGAAGAATCCCTTCGTCATTACGCCCTTACGCTCGGGCAGATCGCTCATGCGATTCGCCAAAGCAGTTTTGATCTTCCTGTCGGAAGCGTCAAAACCCGTGGTGGTGATTTGACCATTCGCATTGCCGCACAGAAGGACACTGCCGAGGAGTACAAGAAGATCGTCCTGCTCTCCCAGCCGGGCGGCGCGGTCGTTCGCCTGGGCGACATTGCCAAAGTCAGCGAGGGTTTCGAGGACGTCGATATCGGCGGGTTGTTTAACGGCCGAAGCGCCGTCATGATCAGCGTCTATAAGACCAGCGACGAGGACAGTATCGTGATTGCCGAGGCGGTCCGCAGATACGTCGAACGAAAAAAAAGCGACCTTCCCGATGGTGTTACGCTGGATACCTGGTCGGATTTGTCCAAACCTATCCAGGACCGCCTCGACATGCTTGTTCGCAACGGCCTGTGGGGTTTGGTTCTGGTGTTCCTTATTTTGTGGTTGTTCCTGAGCGCCCGCCTGTCGGTATGGGTGGCGATGGGTATCCCCGTTTCTCTGCTGGGGACGATTTTTGTGCTGCACATGTTTGGTCAGACGCTGAACAGGATGAGCATGTTCGCGCTGATAGTGGCGTTGGGTCTGATCGTCGATGACGCGATAGTCATAGGTGAAAATATCTATTCCGGCGTGGAGCGAGGCGAGGCGCCGCGTCTTGCAGCCGTTAACGGAACCCGTCGCGTGCTGATGCCGGTAATAGCGGCAGTGCTGACGACGTGGTTGGCGTTTATGCCGATGCTGTTCATTCCAGGCGTCATGGGGAAATTCATTCAGGTCTTTCCGGTCGTGGTGATATTGGCTTTGGCGTTCTCGCTGGTCGAGTGCGTCCTGATCCTTCCGCCCCACCTCGCCCACAGCCTGCGTGCGCAACGGCGACATCACGCCGGCGCCTCTGCGCCGACCCGCCTGGCCGAGGTAATCCGCGCTCGCATCGACGGCATTATACGCTGGTTCATCGACGTGCCGTTCATGCGGACATATCGACTGGCCACCCGGTATCGATACATAACCATTGCACTGCTATTGGGCGTGCTGGCCCTTACTGTGGGCGCTCAGCAGGCGGGGTTTATTCCCTTTATTACCATGCCGAAGGACGTTGACAGCGACATGATTCGCGCTCGCGTTACGCTTCAGACCGGTACGTCATTCGAGCGGACCAGGGAGGTTGCCCGCCAGGTAACCGCCGCTGTGAAACGTATCAACGAGCAGGTAAAAGGCGAAGACGGCGAACCGATTGTCCGACACGTCTATTCGCTGCTGGGGCAGCACGGCAGGCATAGCGGCGGAAGTTCGAAGGGGTCGCATCTCTGCCAGGTAATCGTCGAACTCTCGCCGACAGAGTGCCGGGGGCGATCTTTTACCAGCGAACAGATAATTCAGATGTGGCGGAAGAACACAGGCTCGATCCCCGACGCCGTCAGCCACAAATTCGGCTCGTTCCGCGGCGGGCCGGGTGGGGCTGCATTTGAAATCCGCCTGATGGGTCCGAGCACCGATTTCCTCGAAGACCCCGCCAAACGCCTCGGGGAGCGTCTTGGTGAATTCACCGGCGTCAGCGACGTCAGCGACGACGCGGTTCCCGGAAATATGGAGATGAAAATCGTACGCCTCAAACCGGGCGCAGAGAACCTCGGTATCACGCTTGAGATGCTTTCGAGCCAACTCCGCGACGCATTCTACGGTAACGAGAGCGTCAAAATTCAGCGTGGAAGAGACGAGATTAAGGTGATGGTTCGCTACCCCGCCAGCCAACGACGGAGCCTCGGCGACGTCGAAAACATGCGTGTCCGAACCGCCGCCGGCGATGAAATACCGTTTGGTGTCGTGGCTGACGTCGTAATGGAACGCGGATACACTACGCTGCGACGCGTCGGACGAAACAGCGTCGTTACCGTCTCGGCGGACATCGACGAAAAAACCGCGAACGCAAAAACAATTCTCGACAAACTCTCTTCCGAAAAAGGATTCTTCGAGGAACTGAAGGGAGAATATCCGGGGCTGAAGATTGAAAAGATCGGTCAGAGTCAGCAGATGGTCGAAACGTTCGACGCGCTGAAGATATGGTTTCCGATAGCGCTTATGGCGATTTATACGATACTGGCGGCGATGTTCCGCAGTTACATCCAGCCGATTATTATAATGATTGCAATCCCGTTCGGATTGGTCGGCGCGGTTATCGGGCACTGGGTTCTCGGATTCGACGTAACGATGTTGAGCGTGTTCGGAATGGTGGCATTGGCGGGGATTGTGGTCAACGATTCGCTGGTGCTGATTGATCAGATAAATCGCGGTGTCCGCGCCGGCGGGCGTGTATTCGCATCCGTCGCCGAGGGCGCGCGGGCACGCTTCAGGCCGATTGTGCTGACCACAATCACCACCGTTGCAGGCATTACGCCGCTACTGTTTGAGCGGTCGTTCCAGGCGCAATTCCTCAAACCGATGGCAGTATCACTCGCCTCCGGACTGATGTTCGCAACGGTGCTGACGCTGCTGGTTGTACCGAGTTTGTACCTTATCGGAAACGACCTCCGAAGGGTGTTCCGCTGGCAGCGAACCGGCGTCTGGCCAAGCCCCGAAGAAGTCGTAAAACGCGACGAACCAATGAGTGATGAGTAATTGGTAATTGGTAATTGGTAAAAAAAACCTCGACGCTCTGTTACGAATTACGAGTTACGAATTACGAATTACGAGTTACGAGTTACGAATTACGAATTACCACTACAAAAGGATTCAATGCCTGCTGAATTGCATATCAAGGATGAATGGAAGGGCCCTCTCGTCGCAGCCGGGCTTGATACGTTTGACGCGGTGATGGGGAGCGAGCAGGGCAAATGCGCCTCGTGGCACACGAGGGGGCAGACGTATCGCATTGAAATGCCTGGTGGCGAGGTTGTTTTCCTCAAACGCGACACCTACACCAGCGCCAAAGACATTCTGACGGACATGGTGAATCTGCGCCGCCCTCTGGCTCCATGTATTAATGAAATGCACGCCCTTCGTCTTGTCGCTGACCTGGGAATACCGGTGCCGGAAGTAATCGCCTGGGGCAGACGTGGCCGGGCGTCGCTGCCCTGGCAGGCGGCGATTATAATGACGGAACTTCCGGGCGCAGCGATGTCCGAATTTCTCAAGACCGACCATCCTTCCGAGAGCAGACGAATTGTGATGAGCGCCGCTGGCGCTGTCGCAGCCAAACTGTTTCGGGCGGGGCTTTGCTGGCCTGATATGGTTCCGAAACACTTTATTATCGACGGCGATACTGTTGGAATCCTCGACCTGGCAAGGATGCGAAAAACCGCCAGGCCTGTGGAAAGGTTCATGCCCAAACAGGTCCGTCGTTTCAGCGACAGACTCAATAAACGCGGCGGAAACGCAGACGACCTGAAAAATTTCCTCGATGCACTCACAATATAGTTACAATTACCATAATGTCTTCAGTGATTATCAATGAGATTTACCACACGATTTCCGGCGAGGGGAGTTCTGCCGGCAGGACCTGCACGATCGTCCGTCTGACCGGATGCAACCTGCGATGCACATGGTGTGATACCGCCTACGCCTACAACGAAGGGCGGGAAGTAACCGTCGATGAGGTGCTCGCCGAAGTGCAGCGCCTTGACGGGAAATTGGTGCTCGTAACCGGAGGTGAACCATTGGCCCAGGACGCGACGCCGGAACTACTGGAGCGGCTTTGCGACGCAGGCTGCGAAGTGTTCGTCGAAACCAACGGCTCGCTGGACATCAGTGGTCTTGACCGGCGCGTTGTGCGATGCGTTGACATTAAATGCCCCGGCTCGGGACAGGGCGATTCGCTCCGTCGGAGCAATCTCGATTGCCTGCAGGACAGAGATGAGATAAAGTTTATCCTTGCCGACCGGGTTGATTACGAATTCGCACGCGAACTTATCGAAAGTGGCGATTTGTCCTCCTGCCGCACGATATTTATGACACCGGCAAGCGGATTGTTGGAAGCGTCCGAATTGGCTGGGTGGATACTCGCCGACAGCCTGAACGTCCGCCTGGGGTTGCAGATTCATAAATACATCTGGCCCGAATCCGAACGCGGAGTATGAATAATGCAAGCCGAATTGAGCAAGACATTTCGATTTGACGCCGCTCATCGCCTGCCCAACGTACCGACTGGGCATAAGTGTGCTGCGATGCACGGGCACGGGTATCGCGTTACGGTCGTCGTAGCCGGCGAGGTGGACGAGCAGGCTGGATGGGTCATGGACTTCGGGAAGATAAAGGGCGCTGTCGGGCCGCTGATAAAACAACTCGATCACACCACACTGAACGAAATCCCAGGCCTGGGAAACCCGACCAGCGAAATGCTGGCCAAATGGTTCTGGGACCGCATCGTACCGCACCTGCCGGAACTGTCAGCCATTACGGTAGCCGAGTCCGACACTTCCTGCTGCACTTATCGCGGTCATTAGAGCAATGAAAGGAGTAATGAAAATGGATGTCAGAATTGAAACTCGCAAGCCTCAAAAAGTGGCCTTTGTTCGCCACGTCGGTCCTTATGCTGAATGTGGGTCCGCGTGGGGGAAACTCATGGCATGGGCGGGACCAAAGGGTCTTGGCTCGCAGCCGGAGTGCCTGGGCATTTGCTATGACGACCCGAAAATCACACCGGCTGACAAGATCCGCTACGACGCCTGCATTCCTGTACCCGAAGACGTCGAGGGCGAAGGCGAAGTAGGCATACAGGAAATCGCCGGCGGCGACTACGCAATTGCTACCCACAAAGGTCCATACGCCGAACTCTATGAAACATATGACTACTTATACGGCCAATGGGTGTCCGAAAACGATTACGAGTTGCGAGACATCCCCTGTTTCGAGATGTACCTGAATACCCCGGATACCACGCCGGAAGAGGATCTGCTCACCGACATTTACATGCCGGTCCAAAAACAGGCGTAACGGCGGCATGAGTAGGCTGGGACGAAATCCCACCTTTGGTTGAAGAATAGAGAAGGTGGGACTTCGCTTCCCATAGGGACACTATGTGTCGCTCCGTCCCAGCCTACAAACTACGATCTGTTTTTCCCTAACCCCTACGCCCTAAACCCTTCTTCTCACCTTATCAGTGATTTTTCCAGTAGTTTGAATCCCAGCGGCGTCTGGGAGATGATCATTTTATTGCGGAGGATCTTTATCGAGCCTTTTCCCGTCGGGGCCCACATATCTTCGCCGATGGAGAATTTGACTATCTCGATAAGAGTTTCCCTGATTTTCTTTCGCTGCTCTTTAGGATCATCCTCATCGTCGTCATCGTCGTCGTCGTCATCGTCATCCGGCCACGTGTTGTTATTGTTATTGTTGTTTGAGCTACTTCCGCCGGTGCGTAAGCTGAGTCGTGGTCCTTTGAAGTTGGGAATGATCGTCAGCAGGTCGCCGATTTCGTAGGTTTTTACGCGGGTGGTTTTGTCCAGCGATTCTCCGGTGGATATTTTCACGATTCCGCCCTGGACAAGCCAATAGACGCTGGAGTAACGGTCGCGCCCGGCATTGAGTTGTTCGGTTACCAGGTCCAGCGTGCGTGCGATGGAGATATTTTTGGCCTTGACGGTAACGGGTGTGTCCCGGGTGATTCCGGTAGTCTCCAGCGCTCGCCAGTTGACGTGGAAGTTCTCGCCGGACACTTCGCGCAGAAACGCAATAGCGTTCTTCAATGCTATCTGCGAGAAGTTGATCTCGCGCAAATTAAGTCTCCGCTTCCTGGTCGGTTCCCTTCGCGTCCGCGTCCGCGTCCGCGTCGATGGCCTGACCTCCTTAAACGACAGCAGGGAAATACGGTTGCGAAGCAGCACCCGCATCTGTGTACTGACCTTCACGATCTTTCTGTCCCGATACCACGACAGCGGATGCCCCTTCGGAGCAATGGAGTTGAGCGTCAGATCAAGCAGTTTGTCGAATCTTATCTTGCCGACTTTGAGTGTTACCGGTGTGTCCTTTTTGATACCGACGTTCCTCAGTGCGTTCCAGTCTGCCCGGATGGTCAGGCCCGA
>DAOVLV010000209.1 GCA_030631085.1 Planctomycetales bacterium
ATTACATACCTCGCTCGAAGCCAGGCCGACAAAACCGCCGTCGAAGCCGACCAATGGACACTTCTGGCAATGGCAAAATTGCTGCCGATCTCCAGCCGATGCAAACAACCGGTCCAGCGCGAATTGCTCCTGCGTCATGCCCGCAGAATCTGCAACAGTATCCTGGCCGAGAAGACGCGGTGTCCGCCCGATGCGCCCCGGTTCGGCTCGTTTGGGTCCGATGCGCGGACTTGCCCTGTGGCTACGAGGACCGAAGGGCTTCTGGCGGCATTGACGTTTCTGCCGGCAGAGGATAAGGCTCTGCGAAAGCGCATCGCCGATGCGGCGTCGGCGGGGATATCGTTCCTCCTGCGGAACCAGATTCGTACGGGAAAATACGCCGGCGGTATCCCACGCGCGATGAGGCCACTTCCGAAAGACCATCCGAAATTCAGCAAATCGTTCAACAGGCGGGCAACCGAGGTTAGAATCGACTACGTACAGCACGCGATGTGTGCGATGATGCAATTCGAGCAATTGAGACAGAAACCGGAAAATGAACGCAAGGGAAATCATTGAACATCTTGGCCTGGAACCGCTGCCGGGCGAAGGCGGGTTTTACAGGGAAACCTACCGCAGCAGCGATGAAAAAATCCCCGCCGGCGCGTTGCCGGAGCGATACCAAGCCGACAAGCACATCGCCACCGCTATTTACTATCTCCTGACGCCGGAGACTTTTTCCGCCGTTCATCGCCTGATTAGCGACGAGCTTTTTCATTTTTACCTGGGTGATCCGGTAACGATGCTCCAATTGCATCCTGACGGGCATGGCGAGACGATAACCCTCGGCCCGGACATTGAAGCCGGCCAACGCCTCCAGTGCGTCGTGCCGCAGGGCGTCTGGCAGGGGATGCACCTGAACGCCGGCGGGCGTTTCGCGCTGATGGGAACCACCGTCGCCCCTGCCTTCGATTTCGATGATTATCAACCGGCCCGGCGGGATGATTTGTTACAGAAATACCCGGACTTTGCGGAGATGATAGAACGTCTGACGAATGCGTAAATGGGTGCCGTATTGATATTTGTGGTAACAGATAGATTTGGGCGATAGACTATAGATATGAGTGCTGTGCGGGTATATCTGGACACGTCGGTAATTGGCGGATGTTGTGATGAGGAATTCGCCAAATGGTCGCTCGGGCTGATGCGAGATATGAGGTTGGGATTGTTAATCCCTGTGATATCGGATCTGACGGAACGTGAATTAGAGAAGGCCCCTCTTGATGTGAAGGTTCATTACGATGAGTTGCTGGATATGGGTTGCCAACGGATTGATGAGTCTTCAGAGTCTTTGAAATTGGCGGCTAAATATATTGCTGAAAACATCGTTCCCGAAAAGTATGAGGATGACGCAAGGCACATTGCGGTGGCAACAGTTCACGAGGTTGACATCCTCGTTAGCTGGAATTTCAAACACATTGTTCACTATGATAAAATACAAAGGTTTAATGCCGTAAATCTTTTATTGGGATATGAGCCTTTACAGATATTTACACCAATGGAGGTAGCCGATGAAGAAATTTGACGCATTAAAATGGATTCGCAAGGTGCGCGACGAACACCACGAGCAACAGCGCAATCTCACAGCCGAGCAGAAGATCAAGCAAACAAAGGCCAAAGCCGAGGCTTTCCGTGCTTCTCGTTCCAAAAATAAGGTTTCATCTCGACAAGATTGAAAACGGGCAAGGCGGCAGTTCGTGGGGTTTAAGCATATAGTAAAGGGTATCGCGACATACCTTCCGGGGGTCGGCAGGTTCGCCTGCCGGAGGACCGGCGGGACGGATTCTGCCCGATATTGCTATTCCGTCTGGCTTCGGCATCTGGTGATGGTTCATCAGAGCGGGCTGGATACACGCCCGAAGGTCGTGGCTGAACTTGGCCCCGGCGATTCTATCGGTACGGGTCTGGCGGCGCTGTTGACGGGGGCCGAGACATACTACGCACTCGATGTCGTCGGGTATGCCAATACGCAGGCGAATTTGAATATCTTCGAGGAGTTGGTTTCTCTGTTTAGTGAACGTCGTCCAATCCCAGGCCGGGATGAATTCCCCGAAATCACGCCGCAATTGACTTCGTGCGAATTTCCCCGCGAGATACTCAGCGACGACCGCCTGGCCGAGGCGCTGGTCCCGTCGCGGATTCAGGAAATACGAAATGCTCTTGTCCGTAGCACGGGCGTCTCGCCCGTGAATGAAAAAAACATGGCCGAGACGGCCATGCTACGTAGCGAAGACGCTATCGAAATCCGCTATTTCGCACCGTGGTATGATGCCGGCGTGATAAAGCCCGAATCCGTCGATATGATATTTTCCCAGGCAGTGCTTGAGCACGTTGAGGACCTGGGCGGTACTTACGAGGCGTTGTATCGTTGGCTTAAGGGCGGCGGGTTTATGAGCCATCAGATCGACTTGTCCTCCCATGGTCTGTCTAAACATTGGAACGGACACTGGGGCTACTCGCCCCTGACATGGAAACTCATCAAAGGCAATCGGCCTTGGCTGCTAAACAGGGAACCTTACTCGACCCACCGCGACTTGATTGAGAAAAACGGCTTCGATATAGTCAGCGAACTCAAAGCCGACGATACATCGGGAATCGCCCGGAATCACCTCGCTGCCCGGTTCGCCCACTTTACCGATGACGACCTGATAACCAGAACGGTCTATGTTTTGGCGAGGAAAAAGGCATAATAGGGCGCGTTGACGGAGAAAAACCATGGACGAGATGGATGTACTGCGTGAGGAGTTGGAGCACTACAAGGCCCAGAAGGACAAAATCCGCGACGTAGTCGGTCAGATCGGCGGGGCGACCAGTCACCGGCGGGTTACGATGATTAACATCGCGTTTCTCGTCGTCGTAGTGTCTGCTTTTGCGTTCGACCTGCTCCGGCACGTCATGGGATGGGAAATTCCTATCCTGCCGCCGATGCTCCTGCTGGAAGTGGCTGTGCTGCTGGTGTCGCTGAAGATTATCTGGATGATCCACAAACAGTCCAAGGTGGACCACTTCCAGTTCTGGATTCTCAACTCGATCGAATTCCAGATGAACATGCTCACCCGCCGGATAGCCGAGATGAACAAAACCGACCGGGACATAAATAAAACGGAAGAACAGGCATGAGCGTTATCACTCTTGAGGACATAGAAAAGGCGGCTGAAACGATTCGCGGCAAGGTCATTCGCACGCCGCTGCTCGACGCACGAGACATCTCGCAGACGCTTGGCTGTGAGCTTCGGCTGAAACTGGAAAACTTCCAACTGACCCACGCCTTCAAGGTTCGTGGCAACATGAACAAGATCGAGCGCCTTCGGGGGCAATGCGCCGGTGGAGTAATTACGGCCTCGACGGGCAACCATGGCCAGGGTTTGGCATTGGCGGCGACGACGGCGAATATCTCCGCCAAGATCGTCGTGCCGGAATCATCCCCGAAGACCAAGCGCGAGGCGATTATCAACTACGGAGCCGAATTAGTCGTAATCGGTAGCGACTACCACGCAGCCTGCGAACACGCCCACGCACTGGCAGAGGCTGAAGGTCGGAGGTATGTGCACAGTTTCGACGATCCGGAAATCATGGCCGGTCAGGGAACCATCGCCCTGGAGATACTGGAAGATTTCCCCGAAGTCGAGACGGTTGTCGCGCCGATTGGCGGTGGGGGGTTGATAGCAGGGCTTCTGGTGGCGATTAAGGAATCCCGCCCGTCCATTAAGGTCATCGGCGTTCAGACGACAGCCTTTCCGTCAATGGCCGAATCTGTCCGGCTGGGCAAGTGCGCTTCCGTGCCGGAAGGAAAGACCATCGCCGACGGCGTAGCGGTCCGCCAGCCGGGGCAACTCGGCGTCGAGATTGTCCGGCAGTACATCGACGACATCTGGCTGGTGGATGAATCCGACATCCGCGAAGCCATAAAGATGCTCGTCGAGCGGGCGAAGATCGTTCCCGAACCGGCAGGGGCGGTTACGCTGGCCGGGATTCTGACTCACCAGAAGGAAACCGCCGGTCTGAAAATCGCAGCCGTCGTCAGCGGCGGAAATATCGATACTGACCTCCTGAAAGAAATACTCTGACGAATACTTATATAAGGATAGAGAAAAATGATCCTGGACTGCCTGGAAAACTGGAAACAATACGCCGCTCTGAACGGCGGATTCGCCGAGGCCTTTGAGTTTCTCCGTCGCCGCGACCTGGCGGAATTGCCCGAAGGCAAACATCCGATTGACGGTGATCGCGTCTTCGCGATTATTGTCCGCGCCGACGGCGTCGGACACGATAAGGCCAGGCTGGAAATCCACAAAAAGTACATCGACATACAGTTCTGTATCACAGGCTGCGACGAAATCGGCTGGAGGCCGACAGACTGCTGCAGCGGCGATGAGGGGTTTGACGAGGACAAGGACCTCGGCTTCTTCACCGACGCCGCCGAAGCGTGGGTATCCGTTACTCCCGGACGATTTGCGATTTACTTCCCCGCCGACGCCCATGCCCCGCTCGGTGGCGACGGACCTGTGCACAAGGTCGTCGTCAAGATCGCCGAGGAATAAAAAGCTGCCGAAGGAAGTTATTTAGAGCAACAACGTTCGAACATCGCCGCCATTCCCATGCCGCCTCCGATGCACAAAGTGGCCAGACCGGTCTGCTTGTCGTGCCGGAGAAGTCCGTTCAGGAGCGTAACGACAATTCGTGCGCCGCTGGCGCCGATGGGATGCCCCATTGCGATCGCCCCGCCGTGAACGTTGA
>DAOVLV010000323.1 GCA_030631085.1 Planctomycetales bacterium
ACAGCCCGGACGATTTCGGTGATGTCCGTCCGCAACAGCGGCTCGCCTCCGGCAAGACTCACCAGCATCGAACCGGTCTGCGCGAGTTTGCGCGCGCCTTCGGCATAGGCGGCCGGCGGCGGTTCGTCGGCAGCGTTGGCATTCAGCGCCCAATAGTTGCAGAATCGGCAGCGGAAGTTGCATCGGTACGTTACCTGCCACGCGCACCACAGCGGATGCCGGCTCGTCCACGCACGAAACAACCGCCACTTCTTCTCAACCGAATTAATCATTGCATCTTTCATCAATAAAACGATAGTTACCGGGTGCTTACTATAATGTCCGAAGGAGAAAATCGCCATGAACGAAATCACTACCCGCAGACGCGAATATCTTGAACGCGTCCTCGAAACGTACGAATCTTCTGTGGACGATTTCGACGACAGCCTGAAATCAATCGATCGACCGTTGACGCTGGAAGAACACCAGATCGTCAAAAAATGGGAGAGCAGATTCTGGGTGGTCAATCATTCTCGTCTGGCTTTGGGCAGGAACGTTGACCAGGCCAACAGATACTTCGAATCCGTCCGTCTTGATCCGCGACTGCTGGTTTGGAAAGACGGAATGATCGACACGCCCGACTGGGACTTCCCGGGCATTATGCTGCTCAAAACCGTTCTGGACTTCGGGCAGTCGGACCTGCTGAGCGAAAAGGCCAAAACGCACCTCAAGGCGATATTCACCGACTGGAAGCAGCCCCGCCCGATCGCCAACGAGGACAACGACCGCGTTGCCCGCTGGCCCATCATACACACGGAAAACCACGACATAATGTGCCTGACCATAGGCCTGTTCGGGGCGATGCTGGCCGGAAGGGACACCGCGGCCCACGAAAGGGAACTGTCAAAATCGCTGGCATGGCGGTTCGAGCGAGGATGGGTCGAGTGGCAGTCCCCGTGCTACCAGGTCCACTATCTCAACCCGCTGCTGATCCTGGCCCGGCACGCGCCCTCGCCGACCCTGCGGAAAGGCGCTGCCGACCTTATCAACCTCCAGATGGCCGAAAGAGCGCTGCTGAGCGTCAACGGCTGCCTCGGCGGGCCTTTCTATCGCGGATACGACCACCATATCGCCAATGACCTCTGCGATGGATACCTGCCGGTGATGTGGCTGGCATTTGGGTTGAGCGATCCGTGGCTGAATCTGAAAGAAGGTGTAGCGTTCGCTTCAGACACCTTCGAACCGGACCCGATTGTCTCGGCACTGGCGGCGGAGGCGGCGACCAGACCCCTGTTGCAATACAAAGGTACTCGCCATGATTCGTCGGGACGGGAAGACCTGACGCCGATTTACTACTACAATACGCCCCACGTCTCGATGGGCTTCAGGAACGCCTTCGGCTTCGGCCACCAGATGCGTTTCTTCAACGTGATGTTCGCCGACGACCCGGCAAAGAGCCTGCGGACATTTATGCGGGAGCCGGAGTTGCAGAGCGCCTGGGACCAGCGAAACGAGCGGGGCGAACTGGTCCAGTACGAAAACTGGCTGATATCCCGCGGCGCCCTGGTCGAAGAAGGAGGGATAAAGCCGACCAAGACCGGTAAGTGGAACCTCTACCGCGTCGGCAAGGGCCTTTGCGCTCACGTCGAACTGGCCGGCGACCTGCACGTCTTCCAGGTATCCGATCTGGACACTTACCCCGACGAGCGAGCCTTCATCTCGGCCCTGTCCGTGCCGAAAAAGGTCGATAATTCCGTGCGGGCGAAAACCGGCGGCGGTGAGAAAATATCCGTGAACCTCTCCGATATGTCATTGACAGTCAACGGACAAGCCCCCCAGGACTGGTCCAATATGCTCCACGACTGTCCGGCCATGCGGTCCGAATACGGTAGCGGCGTGATAGAGATAAAAACTGGGCAAGGAACTCTGACTTTAGACAACAGAGCCTTGGCTGTATGAGAAAAAGGAACGATGCATGAACGGTTCGCCGACAATTGACTGCGACTTTCCGGGCGGGAACATCCTCGTCGAGAAAATAGAGGCCGACACTGCCTACATCCGCCAAGACCTCCGCGACACGGAAGGCGACTGGTTCTACTGGTGCTTTCGCGTTCGTGGGGCCGTGGGGCGGATGCGGTTTCAGTTCACCGGAAGCGATGTGATAGGCGTCCTCGGCCCGGCAGTCAGCACCGACGGCGGGGCAACGTGGACCTGGCTTGGCTGCGAGACGGTTGAGAACAACGGCTTTGCGTACACCTTTGCCGCCGAGGCCGACGATGTCCGCTTCTGCGTCGCCATACCGTACCTGGAAGCGAACCTGCGAGAGTTTCTGGATAAGCACCGCGGCAACCCGCACCTGGAGCCGGGCGTTCTGTGCCGAAGCCGGAAGGGCCGGGAAGCCGAACTGCTTCGCCTGGGTCGGATCGACGGGGCCTGCGACATTCGCGTGCTGCTTACCTGCCGGCATCACTGCTGCGAGATGATGGCCGACTGGGCCTTGGAGGGCATCATGGAGACCGTTCTTGCCGCCGGCGACGACGGTGAGTGGTTCCGCAAGCACGTCGAGTTCATGGTCGTGCCTTTCATTGATAAGGACGGCGTCGAGGACGGCGACCAGGGCAAGAACCGTCTGCCACGCGACCATAACCGCGACTACGAAGGCGATAGTATCTATCCTGAGACCGGCGCACTGCGGGAGTTGGTTCCCGCCTGGTCGGCCGGCCGGCTGCGGTTCGCGCTGGACATGCACTGCCCGTATATTCGCGGCGAGGGACACGAGGAGATACATTTCGTCGGGACGGCGAATCAGGAAAACTGGCGCCGTGTCGTGCGGTTTTCGGAGATTCTTGAGGATGTTCAGGTCGGGCCGCTTGTTTTTGAGGCGAAGAACAATCTCCCCTTCGGCCAGGGGTGGAACAAGCCGGACACTTTCAGCAAGGGTGTGAGTTTCAACGGATGGTCGGGCCAACTGCCAGGCCTGCGGTTTGCTTCGAGCCTCGAGATTCCCTACGCCTCCGCCGGAGGCAAGGCGGTAACAGCCGAAACCGCCCGCGCGCTGGGCCACGACCTTGCCGGAGCCATCCGACGATTTTTGCAACAGGAATGCTGAAGGCGCCACCCACCACCAACTATTCTTGTCCCGGCCTGCCGAGTTATACCCGGCGCACAAAATTGATGCGCTGTCGGGAGATAAACGAGCCGCGACTGTAAAGGAGCGGTCAGGCCAATGCGAAAGTCTTAATAACCGCTCCCTCGTGGACATTATGCGTCAGGAAAGCGGATGCAGGAATCCAACGACGCCTAGACACAATGGCAAACGGGTGCGATTGCGATTCCCGAACTTGCACGATAGGA
>DAOVLV010000021.1 GCA_030631085.1 Planctomycetales bacterium
ACTGCTTTACTTACGACATCGGTTCCGGGCCGTCCCAAGCACAGCGGTAAGGTGCGCGACATCTACGACCTGGGAAACAATCTCGTTATAGTTACGACCGATAGGATAAGCGCCTATGACGTGATTATGCCGAACGGTATCCCCGACAAGGGAAGAGTGCTCACCCAGATCAGTATGTTCTGGTTCGACCTGCTGGATGAGGCAAAGCCCAACCATCTGGTTTCGGCGGCATTGAAAGACCTTCCCGACGACTTCCGTACCGAAGAACTCGATGGGCGATTCATGCTGTGCAGGAAGTGTCGAACAGTCCCGATCGAGTGCGTGGTTCGCGGGTATCTTGCCGGTAGCGGGTGGGCTGAATACCAGAAGACCCAGAGCGTCTGCGGGATCGTACTACCGTCGGAGATGAAGCAGTGCCAGAAACTCCCCGCGCCGATCTTCACGCCCGCCACAAAGGCTGAAACAGGGCACGATGAGAACGTTTCCATCGAACAGGCCGGCGAACTGGTCGGACCCGACGTCATGGCCGAGTTGCGCGACAAATCAATCGCACTGTACTCGGCTGCTGCCGAATACGCTGCCGAACACGGCGTAATCATCGCGGATACCAAGTTCGAGTGGGGATACGACGAAAACGACGAAATAATCCTCATTGATGAGATCCTGACGCCGGATTCGTCCCGTTTCTGGCCTGCGGATGAGTACAAGGCCGGTAGAAACCAGCCAAGTTTCGACAAACAGTTCGTCCGCGACTACCTCGACAAGATTAAATTCAACCGCAGGCCGCCCGCCCCTGTTTTACCAACGGAGATCGTCCAGAAGACCCGTCAGAAATACATCCAGGCCTACACGACACTGACCGGACAGTCCTTCCCCTGGGCCTGACGATAAAAATGCGCATATTGCTTGTACAACCGGAATGTCAATCATCGCTGATCGGTTTTCGCCTTGCGGCGATGCCTGAACCATTGGCGCTGGAGATGGTCGCTGCAAGCGCAGGCGACCACGACCTTCGCATCCTCGATATGCGCGTCGAAGACGACCTGATTGGAGCACTGGAGCAATTCAAGCCGGATATTGTCGTCGTAACCGCGCTGACAACCGAGGTCTATGCCGCACAGGACGTAATGCGGGCGGCAAAAAAATTCTCCAGCGAGATATTCACGGTAATCGGCGGAATCCACGCCTCGCTTCTTCCCGAAGACTTCTATCTGCCATGCGTGGACGTAATCGCAGCCGGCGAAGCGGAACTGAATTTTCCGCAACTTATCGATGCCATCGAAAAGCATAAACCGCTCAAGGACATACCCGACCTCATCTGGGCCGACAACGACGGACACTTCGTCCGCAACGCCGAAGGACCGATGAAACTGGACATGGACGCGCTGCCTATGCCGCGGCGAGACCTCATCGAGCATAATCGCCAGGAATACTTCTGGCTGTTCAGCAAACCCGACATCGCCATGGCCACAGGTCGCGGATGCCCGTTTCGGTGCAATTTTTGCAGCGTCTGGCAGTTCTACAAGGGTCTGACGCGCCAGATGTCAGCCAAGCGCGTCGTCGATGAAATCAAAACCGTCGATCTCCAACATATCACGTTCATGGACGACAATTTCCTGATGAATTACAAGCGCGAAACCGCTATCGCCGAGATGATCGTAGCCGAGGGAATACAAAAAAGTTACAGCATGGAGTGCCGCACCGATTCGGTCGTCCGCCACCCGGACCTGGTGAAAAAATGGGCTGACATCGGTCTGTCGTCCGTGCTGCTTGGTTTGGAGGCCGTTTCCGACGAGGGGCTTAAGGGCATCAACAAGGGCACCGACATGCGGACCAACGATGAGGCCGTTCGCATTATGCACGACAATGGCGTTATCGTCTGGGGCGCGTTTATCACCGACCCTCAATGGGAGACCGACGATTTCCAACGCCTGCGCGATTACGTTGATAGAATGAAAATCACGCAGACGCAGTTCACCGTCCTGACCCCGCTGCCGGGAACGGAACTGTACCGCCAGCGGAAAGATGAACTGCTGACGGACGATTACACCTGCTTCGACGCTCTCCACGCCGTTACACCAACCAAACTACCGCGAGAGGAATTCTACAAACTCTACGCCGGACTTTATCGACAGACCAGCCTCACACCGTACTACGACCTCGTCCGTGCCGGTAAAATGACCGTCGAGGACTGCAAACGCGGAAATGAAATGCTCGAGATTATGAGCCAGTGGGAACTCTACCTCGACCAGGACCCCATCCTCGGAAACCGCCAAAAACGCCAAGCCGTCCCGGCAAATCCTGCCCCCTGACCCACAGCCGACTTACGCTCACTACGCCCGAGAGGACTCGAACCTCTGACCTGCGGTTTAGGAAACCGCTCAACGACTTTCGTAAGCCCTGCTGTATAAACGTGTTAGTCTTTTATCCAACGCCGGTTAGGTACTGAACTGCAACTGCCGTAGAACTGCTTCCAGGGCTGTTTTCGAACTCGTTTTGCCACAAAACTGCCACAAAAGCAAACGAGTGCATGGCCGGCGTGTGCGGGGCAATCAAATAGGCTCCTTCGGAAATTGAGATAACCTTCAGTTCGGCTGTGAACGAACCAGCCCCAGGAAGCCGGTGGCGCCAACTGAAATGCGATCCGAGTGCATCGCGTCAACTTCTATTCCCGCTACTTCGGTATGCAAGATGTATGTTCCAGCGACAAATTCGCAGCGTCTGACAACGGACGTTCCAGCCGGATCGACTCGAAACTTCACGTCCTCGGGACGAAGAATCATCCGTGTTGCCCCAGCCAAAGACATATCCAGGTTTTCGAGCATCTGCTGCCCTTTGCAGGTCAGCACTCCGCCTCTGGCATCACCGCATACCTCAACGGCTGGTCCCAGCACTTGGGCAGCGACCAAGCCGGCAGGCTGACGGTACACCTGCTCGGCCGGTCCTGCCTGCACGACATGACCGTCCAGGAGAATCACAACCTCGTCCGCCAGACGCATCGCTTCAAAGGCATTGTGAGTAGCCATAAGCACGCCCGCTCGTGCCTGGGCTAAGGTTTCTCGTAAAAGGTCGAACAGTTCGGCCCGTATCGAGCCATCGAGATGGGCCAACGGCTCGTCGAGAAGGAGCCATTGTGGGTCGATTACCAACGCCCTGGCGATTGCCAAACGCTGTCGCTCGCCGCCGGACAGTTGCCCCGGCTGACTCTTGCGAAACCCCTCAAGGCGCATTTGAGACAGCGTCTTATCGATGCGACGTCGCCTTTCACTTCGGTTCAGTCCTTTGCCGGAAAGAACGATCTCCAGATGTTTCTCGGCCGTCAAATGATCCCAAAGCGTCGGCTGCTGAAAGACCATACCGATGCGCACTCGCCTATAGTCAACCGCACGGAGTTCGGCCTGTCCCGACTTGTTTGTTTCCGACAGGCCCGTGCGCCCATCCATCGGTTTCAGCAGTCCGGCCAGGAGCCACAGAAGCGTGGTCTTGCCCGACCCGTTGGGACCAACCAGAACCGTAGCCTTGCCCGGGGTAATTCGCAGGCTGACCTCCTGCAGTATTGGCCGGTGGTCATAAGAAAAATTCAGATCCTGTCCGACGAGGCATTTCATTGCGTCCGCACTCCTCGCTGCGTTTGAACTCGCGCCAGCAGAAACATAAACAAGACAATACCCGGTCCAACCAAGGCAAGAATGGCCAAGGTAAGCGCACTGACCACCGAATCCGGAGCCGTATGAATAAGAGTGTACAGGCGAATCCCAAGCGTTGCTTCGCCCGGTGCTGCCAGGAGAATTGACATTTCCAGTTCCGTAGCGATCAGCAATCCGCAAAGTACCGTTACGGCCAGAACGGATGCCCGTCGGCGCGGCCAGGTCAGGTAAAACATCGTTCGCCAGGGAGTAATGCCGTGTACCTTTGCGGCAGGATTACGCACAGCAGAATCGTTTCGCCAGATGACAAAGAAGAACAATGTTGCCAAGGGGATAAACCTTGCCACGTATGCCAGGATGAGAGGCCAGGACGAACTGCGGATCATCCGCAGCGGCCAGTGTTGGCTCAGTTCGATACCCCCGATACCCAATAGTGTAGCCGGAATTGTCAGGTTCAGCAAAACCAGCGGTACGGCAGTAAAGGCGCCGGTTTGACGACATCTTACCCAGCGCCCAGCCAGAACTGCTGCAAAGACCGAGCAAATCGGACTTGCGATCGCCACACAATAGAGGGTTTGCCACGCTTGCCGACGGGCTTGGTAAACGGCTTGCCCCATCGCCGAAAACGACCCTGCTCGTTGGGCCAGTACTACAACAGGAGCGCCCAGAACAACAACAAGAATAATCGCAATCAAGGCTGCTGCTATTGCCCGTTGAGCCGGAGAACCTGGCGGGTTTTGTTCGACGTGCGTCTTTTCAGTTTGCGACCAACATCTCCTGCCAAGCAGCAAGGCAAGGATCACCATGCCCATACCCACGCCCGCTATCGGTACAGCAAGTGCAGCAGCCCCGGCGGGGTCCAACAGTGCGGAATACTGAATCATTATCTGCGGCCCATAGGTGGTAATCAGGAGCATTCCGGGAATAATGTGATCGTTCATGCAGAAAAGCATGACAATTAATCCTGCCGCCGCCGTGATTCGCACCGCCGGTTGCAAACGCAAGCGGAGCGCCGTCGTAAAGCGAGAAATCCGGAACACCCGTTCGGCGGGTAGGCAGGCAAGGCTCCGCAGATGATATACCATTAGTATCCCAACAGCGATGCCGAAGTACCGCATGGCCAGTATCATTGTCGCAGCAGGTATGGAGTACACGCTCAGGCCCACCCCGGCCAGGACCTTTCCCAATGGCCCCTGCCGCCCGGCAAGAACAATCCAGGTTGTCGCCAACGTCGAGGAGGGGATCGGCATCGGCAGACAACTGAGCAACGCGACAGGAAACGCCCATCGTCTTGAGCAATGCACCGTCAAAGTTACTAACACCCACGCCAGACCAATCGCCACAAGGGTCGCCAATGATGCTAACTGCATCGTTTTCCACAGAGCCTCCCACCCGCGCAGCGTACCCCACCAGTGCGCATACTTACTCTGACCGGATGACAAGCCAACCGATTCGATCGCAGCCGCAACCAGCGGCAATAGACAAAGCAATACCAACAATTCCGCCAAGATATTCAGCGTACGCGCCGGAGCCGAAGGTAAAGCCAAAGGTGGGCTTTTGGCGGCAAACATCGCGTTACCGGTCCCGGTCCATACGGGCCTTGATCAACAGGGCAACCACTTCCGGTATGGCCGCTGCGGCCTGGTGCACATCAAAGTTCATCGCTTTGTTTCGACCCGCCAGTTTATCCCACGGCGTTTTGACATCGGCCAGGTCGGTCGCGAGCGGGATCTGTGCGCTTCGTCCACGAGCGAGCCGCCGTTCCACTTCGGGTGAGAGAAGATAGTCGATTAGTTTTTTGCCGGCTTGGGGATGCGGGCAGTTGGCGATGAGCGCAACAGTATTAGGAATGAGCACCGAGCCTTCGTCCGCGTCTGGGACAACCACATCGACCGGTTTGCCGTCCAGCATGGCGGCGTGGGCGTCGTCTGTGTCGGTCAGGCCAAACGCTCGTTCACCCGCCGCCACCATGTCGCGGACCGTGGCGTTGCCGAGGCACAAGGCTACGTCGTTGGCACGCAGATCAGCCAGGTAATCAGACAAACGATTCGGCCCCCATTTTTGATGTAGCACGGCCATATGCGTCAACGTCGTTCCGAAGAATGGTCGGGCGATCGCAGCCTGGCTGCGCCATTTCGGCAAGGTAAAGTCGCCCATACCTTTGGGAACCTTGTGGGGCGAAATCATCTGCGTGTTATAAATAATCACCCGCATCCGCGCGGCAAAGCCGGTCCACCGGTCTTGCTCGTCGCGAAATTGTGCGGGGAATCGCTTCGCCTGCGGGCTTACGTACCTGGCCAGCAACCCCATCTGGGCAAGTCGCTCGGTCTGGATAATTTCATTATTCCAGAAAACGTCGCAGTCAGGCTCATCACGCCGGGCAATCAAGCGATTGACCAACCCGGTAGTCTTGGCAGCCTCCGCGTCATATACTGCTCGGACCTCGATATTCGTCCGTCGCCGGAACTCCTCCAGAATAGGCTCGGCGTAAATCTGATCCAGACACGTGTAAACCACAACGGTTTTCCTGGGCTGCTCCCCTTTATCAGAACAGCCTGTCGCGACGATGACCGCTGAAATGCCGACGATCATCGCCACAATTACCCTGAGTCGGTCGCCATACATGACTTTATTTTTCCTTAACGAACCTCTCAATGATCGTGTTGACGTCATGTTCATACTGTTGCCCGAAGACGGAGATAATCAGATGACGCCAAAAGGCCTCGCGGTCGGTCAGAAGGAAGGCCGATCCCTTGCCTTCTTTGGCGATTCGCGCCAAGTCAGGCTGTACTGTTCGCCGTCGTGCTTTCTGGTCTCCCGTTCCGCCGACATCGATTACATTGATCGTTCCGCGAAGTTTGGTGGCGAATTGCCGAGCATACTTGAACGCAGGTTTCCTGCCTGACGGATGAATCGACGAATCGCCCACGAGTATGATCACCCGCTTTCGGCTACCGCGCCAGCCCATCTTCTTCGCGTCCACTGCAACAGCGATCGCTTCGTTGATTGGTTCCGGTTCATCCGCCCCGCCACCGGCAATGATCTCATCAATAAACTTGCGAACCGACTTGTGGTTTGGTGTAATCTTCAGGAAAATAATCGCGTCGGGGCCATAGTCATCGCCGTAGTCCTTGTAGGCCACCACGCCAAACCTGGAATTCGGAACCAGGTGCGTGATTACGTTCACAACCTGCTGAAGTCGCTTCTTGGACTGCTCGATGTAGGGGGTCATGCTATCGGTGGCGTCGAGAACCAGAACTACGTCCAGCCCTGTCTTGCGCATGCCTCCAATCACCTTGCCTAAACCTCCGCCTGCGCCGGGAAACATGCCCGTTCCCGTACCGCCGGCAGAGGACGACGCATCCGCCAGGGTCTGAACGAGCGAACTCGTCGAGTCCGTATGATCGACAAGTCGTTCGGTAACGGGAACCATCGTCATCAAACCATCGGCTGACAGGTCCAACGCCTTTGGTTGAGGAATGGTCGCTGGTTTCAGCACGCTTTTAGATCTGCTTGGCGGTGTCTGGTCTGATGCTGCCCCAGCCAATGAGCCAGTCAAGCCGTCTTGCCCATCGCCCTCATCTGTAACGATTTCCTGCTCAACCAGCAAGAGCGGGCGATCAGGCTCTCTGGCTTCGGCCACGATCCATGTAATCATCCCAAGAACCGCCAGGATCAACAGGTGTGCTACCAGCGACAACACCCAGGCCGGTGTTTGTTGCTTAATCCGATACCAGTAGTTTTGACGAACCATATCCTGCGCTCCAGGGCTAATCGCCCACGATTCGAGTCTCCCGGACGGTGGAAACGACCTTAAGTTCGGAGATAGAAACCTTTTTCATCGGACTGGCCAAGACAGCGTCCAACGCTTTGGCGACCTGCTCCACAGTTAATTCCGCCTCCGCCAAAACGTGCACGCCGATCGCCGGCATGTTTATCTCAGACAGTTTGGCTCGAATCCCATCGAAATCATTATCCCGCAGCGAGGCCTGGGCGATGGTAATCTTCACACCTGTTTCACTTCTGCGAAGGCGGACAGGGATGCGTGAGGGGAAGTCTCCGACACTGGCTCCCGCGACCGGGGGACGACCCTCACCGTAGCCAGTAGCGAAGTCTCGCTCCGGCTGGCGAAACTCCGAGGCCAACACGAAGAACGCCAACAACATGAAAACCACATCGACCATGGCGGTCATCTGAAAGATCGGTTCTCGATCGGCGTCCTTTTTAGCGTGGAAGTTCATTAGCGGTCTTTCTCCGCGGCGCGGAAGATGAGATTCCTGACACCCGATTGCCGGCAAACCTTGAACACCTCATCTAATTTACCGTATCGCTGCCGTCGATCCGCGCGGACCACAACACTGAGCGTCCGTTTCGTTCGGTTCGCGCCGGCAACCTGATCGACCAGCAGCGCACGCAAGGACGACAGGGAAGTCCGTCGGCCGCCAACAGTAATTACGCCGTCCTGGCGAAGGTTAATCACCAACTCGGCAGGAGCCTCCTGTCGGATAACCGGGTTGGCCATTGCCGGCAGCTGAACGGACAGGTCTTTTTGATTGCCGATCATCTGCGCCACCAAAAGGTAAAAACAGATCAGCAAAAACACGATGTCGATCAGGGGAGCAACGTGAATGGTAACTCCCGATTCCGGCTCGGTTGAAACAAACTGGATTTTTCCTGTCTCTTGAAACATAACAGCGGTTAATTCCCGGTTTGCGGCGGATTTTCTGTGGTCTTCGCGATACTGTGAGCCTGTTTGGTTACGGTAATGATGCGAACCAGCCTTTCGCATTGCCCGGAAGCCTCCTGGCTGATTCGTGTTACGCGGTCGCGAAAATAGTTATGAAAGAACATCAACGGTACAGCCACCACCAGGCCCATGCAGGTGGTAACCATTGCTTCGGAGATTCCCACGGCAAGTTCATCCGGTCGTGCGGCACCCTTGGCCATTCCTAATACATTGAAGGAACTGATCATACCTGTTACCGTACCCAACAGGCCCAGCATGGGAGCCACCGATGCAATAAACCCAATGTAACCGACCCGTTGCTGAAGTCGGGTTACTTCCCGTGTTCCGCTTTCCTTCATGGCTTCGCGCACAGCCTCTATACCCAACTGACCACGCGAAAGTGCAGCGGCAATGATTCGGCTGATCATGCTGTCGTTGGCTTTGCACAAGGTCAACATCTCGGAGAACTTTTTCTTACCGGCCAGTTCTTCAAACTGCTCGGATACCGATCGGGGAATCAGCTTATCGGCCTTGATGTGAATGAATCCTTCGATTACCAAGGCAATCCCGGCAAAACTCAACGCGACAATAACGTATCCCACCGGACCGCCGGCCTTGATGAAGTCCAACAGGTTCCTGCTTGATGCGGCAGGCTCTTTGTCGCCGTTCGGTTTAGCAGCCTCGTCCTGACCGGCGGCCTCGCCAGTCACAAAACCGATTGCTGCTATTAGAACCAAACCGAGTAAAAGGTATCTCTTCGAGTTCTTTCTCATTGTAATGATTCTCCATTTAAGAAGGCTTTCTGGTACGGTCTTGTAACCTTTGGGTCAACTGTTTCAACTTTGCCAGTAGTTCGGGATTGCCGAATCGCGGATACAAAGCGCCTGACACACGGAGTATGTCGCCAGCCGCAACGGCGTGACCGTCCGCGTTCAAACCCTCGGCCAGAGCGAGCGTAACCTCGCACCAACTTTCTGAACCGGGCTTGAACAGTTTGCGTGCACGCCGGTAACATTTGGCGGCTATAGCCGGTTGCTTCAGGTCCATCTCCAATCGCCCCAAAGCCAGGTGTACATCAGGCGAGTCAGGGCATTTCCGAGCCAGATGCTCAAGTTGCTTCTTTGCATCGTTCATCTTGCCGGCCTGCCGCAGCGCGTCAGCCAGCATCAGCGAGCAGGCAAAAACCGCCTGTGGATCGGATTGAATTATCTTTGATTTAAGCAACTTTTTCAGAATTCCTCCGGCATCAGCGTGAGCGCCGACTTTAAGCATTGCCCGTGCCGATCTTCTTGCAGTTACGGCATACTTCTGTCCGTCGCCCAAGGCGCCTGCAATAGCACGATTGCAAAGTTTGACGACAGTATTCCGTGTGGTAGCGGTGTCGGAGCCGACGTATCGGTCAGCCAAAGCCTCGGCCAGTCGCAGCAACGTTTGGATTGAGTCGGTGGCTTCCGTTCCGGGCAGGTTTGACAACTTCTTCAGGGCAACGTTTGTAAGCCCCAAATCCAGCAGGATTTCCACGTGAAGCCATGTGGCCTCGGTGGCAACGGCCTTGTCGGCCTTCAGAATCTTCGATGCCTCGCTGAGGATTTTCAACGCTGCCTGTCGATCCCGTAACGGCAGGCCGGCCATAACCTGAGCAGAAAGGAATGCACTACGAGCGGCAAGACTCTTCGCTCCCGCCCGTTGAGCCGCCTTTCTCGCTACTTTACAGTCGGCAAGGACTTGGCGGGCCTCTGCCGTCGCTTTCGAATCGTCCAGGGTCGATAATTTCCCAAGCAGTAAAGTCCACCGTCCTGCCGCCCTGGCGTATAGCAGGTAGGAATCCGACTTCACAAGGCTCGACTGCTTCGTCAGCATATCCAGGCAATCGCGGAATCCGGTCTGGCTGCTCTTGACCACTACCCATTGGCGAAGGGCATCACGACGCACCTCTTGTGCCAGGCTGCTTTCTATGACGGATTGAAGGGCTGTCAGAAGGCGTGCTGAAAAACTTGCGTTTCGTTTGTCTGCCTTGGTTTGATGATACAACCTGGTCAAAGCCGCAGCTCGCAGTTTGATTGCGTTCGGTCTTTGGCGATGATCAGACGGCAGAGACTTCAGTAGTGAATCGCAGGCATCGGCCACGGCTGCCGGGTCGCCTTGCTTCCACAGCAGTATTGCGCAATTATACTGCTGCTGTACGGACAGCGGATTTCCCGGCATTGATTCGGCGCGGCGATAAAAAGTTACGGCACCGGTCCTGCCTGTCGCCACCAGCGCGTCAGCCCATTGTAGAAGTTCCTCCCTGGTCATTGCTTTGCCGCCGGCGAGTGCGTCCAGCCGCACCAGCAACGCAAGCCGGTCGTACAATGAGGAGACTTTGATTACGGGCTTGCTGCGAATCAGGTTCATCGCTTTGGTCAGCGTGTCGATAATCACATCCGGCTTGGCGCTATTTTTCTTCAACCTGACTGCTTCAGAGGCCAGCGCTCTGGCCAGGACCCAATCGATCCTTGCCCGCCAGAAAGGCTTGTCGGCAAGATCCTTGGATTTGCCCCACGCGACACCCTCCTTTATTGCATCGGCAGGAGCGGCTACCAGGTGGATTTCGAGTTTCTCCAGCATGGCGGATCGACGAAGTTCGGCGGAAAGTTTGTCACGCGGCAAGACTTTTATTTGCAGCAGTGGACCCAGAACCTTATATGCTTCCTTGACCTGTCCGGCAGTGCGTTGTGCCTTGGCCTCACCCAGATAGCCCATCGAGGCCAGCGGTAAGTCCAGGTAATCGAGTCTGAGCGACCGGTAAACCGAAATCGCAGAGCCCAGGTACGCCGAACGGGCCTTTGCATTGTCCGATAACGCCAAAGCAGCGGCATAGTATATTTCACCACGTAGTAACGCGACCCGGCAACGGGATACACGAAGTTGGCGACACTGAGGTTCCAATCGCTTGGCCGCATCCTTCTGGCGATTTTTGATTAAGTCGGTCTGCCTCTTCTTAATCTGCTCCAGATCCTCCGCCAGGCGATTGTCCGTTTCTTCCAGAAGCGACGTAGCCTTGCGAACGATGACGGCAACACTTTCGGC
>DAOVLV010000056.1 GCA_030631085.1 Planctomycetales bacterium
ATTCGCGGAATCATTCGACGTGAGAAATCCCCGCCCGCGCTGAGCTTGAACTTGCCCAGGCGAAGCGGTTTGGCGTCCCATAAATGCCCGAATATACCCTTGGGTTCGCCGAGTTTGGGGCCATAACAATGGCGACCAAGGTTATCGACGAGGAAGATAATTTCGTTTTGTCCACGTCGAAAATTCACCGGCATGGGTTTTCTCGACGCCTCCAGCCCTCGTCCCCAAAGACCCGCCATCGTCCCGTTGAGATAGACTAACGCACGGTCCTCACAGCCCGGCAGGAACAGATTCCGCCTGCCCGCCCGATCAGAATCTACAAGGAGGCGATACCATCCGTAGCCATAATCCGCTCCCGTCGCGGAAAGGTCCCTTGGTCGATCCATCTTTTCCCAGTCCAGATCAGCATTTATCGGCTCATCGCAGACGCGCAGACGCTGAAATTTCCCTAATCTCGGAGGGGTGGACCGTTTGGGCGGAACGACCTTGACCTTTTTTTGCATAATCTGGCCGTCAGGCGAGAGGATTGAATACTGCTTTGAGCCGTGCGCCGGTGTGATGTCCTCGATTGTCTCGCCGACGAATTTCGGCCCCAGCACGAGCGAGCCGTCCAGTTCCCACGTACGCTGGGCGAGGCTACTGTTTATTATGACGATCCTCTGGCCGCAGTGCTCCAGAATCAGCGGTTTATCGTCGCTGGGAACTTTCTGGCGGATTTCCTGGTCGTTGACGCAAATTCGCCCTTCCCACCCCGCCGGGCCATGCAATACGAGATTGTCTTCGCCGAACAGTCCCAGCGGCATGAGGTTGGAATAATTCAGCAGATGATCCGGCGTCAGTTTCACCATTATCGGAATGGCAACAGCGCCTAACGGTTCCAGGGAAACCTCCATCTCTTTCCCGTCGGGCAACGAAATTACCGCGGTGGTAGTTTCATCCCGCCCATTGTTTGTAATTACTGCCAGTTTCCCCGACGGACCTGATAGATTCAGCACCTGCGTGGAATTATGGACTGTTACGCCGGGGCCTTCCATGCGCATCTGCGCGAGAATCTGCCCGAAGTGAGATGCGAGCATGTTGACCAGTTTGGTCAGGTAGTACTTCTCGGTCAGACCTCCGCCTTCGGCAAGCGGTGCGTCGTAGTCATAACTCGTTGTCTGCCAGGTCGTGTCGCCTTCTCCAAGCCTGCTTCCCCAGAAGGCAAAATTCGTCCCGCCATGCCACATGTAGTAATTAATCTGGCTACCACAACCAAGGATTTCCAGCGCCTTCCTGGCCACTTCTTTGGCGTCCTTGACCTGGTGCGTCCCGCCCCAATAGTCGAACCAGCCGCCCCAGAACTCCGTCGCCAGCATCGGCGCGTCAGGCTGGGTTGTCCGAAGACTTTTGAGGAACTGCACTGCATTGTTGTAAGCGTTGCAACATTCGATCGTTTCGGGGATTTTCGGTTTGGTAAGGTTGTTACAGGTGATAATGGGAATATCGAAACCGGACCGTCGGATTAATTGGCTGATGAACTGGCAGTAGTTCAGCCGGTCCGGCATGGTGGTGGTGAAGTATTCGTTTTCGTTCTGGATGAGGATGATATTCCCGCCACGGGTTACCTGCAAATCCGCCAGTTTGGGAAGGATTTTCCCTAAATACTTGCCCGCGTAATGCAGATAGGCGGCGTTGGCCATTCGGTAGGTAATCCCGCTCTTGGTCATCAACCATGACGGCAGTCCTCCGAAATCCCATTCTGCGCAGATGTAGGGCCCTGGACGAAGAATCACATACAGACCCAATTCGCCGGCCTGGATGATGAACTCCCGCAAGTCCTTGTCGCCGCTGAAGTCCCATTCACCCTCGCGGGGTTCGTGGAAATTCCACGCAACGTAGGTCTCGACGCAATTCAGACCCGCCCGTTTGGCCTTGAGCAGCCTGTCTCGCCATAACTGATGGGGCACACGAAAGTAATGAATGGCACCGCTGGAAAGCCAAACCCGACGACCATCCACGAAATAACTACGATCATCATAACTTATCATTGTCGGCTACCGTATTACCATGATCAGTGAGACATACTCGCATAACGCCCTGGAATGATTTGATTATTATTGATTAGTGTAGCATCCCGCTTCATACGAATCCAGGCAAAAAACGCCGGAAATGGGGATTTCTGCGGAAAATTTCTATATCTACCGTATTGAAAAGCAGTTACGTCCAATTTTGGCAAAATCCGCCCGTGGGACAATTTATGCCTGTAAAACCCCCGCCTTCTGAAGTGTTTGCAGCACAAGACGCTCAAACGATGCCGACGTCGGTGCCTGGAGATACACCGCACCCTTCGACAGGCAGGTTTTCTCCGTCAAACCGACAAACTCGCCCCACTCCTTGACGTAAGTGTCCAGAACGGCTTGCGTTATGTTAACATTCATCCGACGGTCGGTTTCGACGTTGCTGAGCTGCGAGGCTCCGAGCATCGACGGATTCGCGTCGCATTGATCGACAATTTGCAGGAGAATCACATCGCCGGAGCGTTGGCGCAGAACGGCCAATGCGCCCGGAAGATCGTCCCCGGCTTCGAGCATGTCTGTGAGAATAATTACCGTTCCCGGCTCATTGTATTTGCGGAAAAACTGCTCGACAGAAGCGCCGAGGCGCGTATTTCGTCCAGCGGTGAGGCCTTCGAGGTATTCCAGCGTCTGCAATATCTGCCGGCGGTTTCTGCCGGTGTGCAAGGCCTCGCCTAATTCGTCGCTGAAAGGAAGGATTCGCACGCGGTCAAGCCCGGACATTGCCACATAAGCCAAGGCCGCTGCTGTCCGACGGGCGTAATCAAACTTGCTTATCTCACCCATGGCCATTGAGGCGGAGCAATCCAGAAGAATCGTTACGATCCCCTCGCTGTGTTCGTGGAAGAGCCTCAGCAGCAGTTTTTCCATCCGGGCGTAGTAAGGCCAATCCATCAGTCTCATGTCGTCGCCGGGGGTGTATGCGCGATGGTCGGCGAATTCAAGCCCGTCGCCAAGCCGGCGCGTCCGACGCTGCCCCGCGCCGCGTGATGCCGACGAAACACGCTTGGCTATCATCCCAAGCCGAGCAAGCCGCTGCAAAAACTCGTCGTCAAATAATTTACTGTCAGCCATGTATCCACCACGGAAACGTACTCCATTCATAACGTATAGCCGCGTCGGAGTACAGCGCAGACTCGCCGTGGCGAGAACAACGCGAACATAAACAGCAACTATCGGTCTCTGTCTGAAAACTATTCCAGACAGGCTTTCAGCATTCAGCGGTCAGCTCTCGGCATTCCGTTCCTTTGTTTATTGGGTTTTGACTGATTGCTGAATGCTGATTGCTGATTGCTATTTATTGAAATCACGAGGCGCATTTTCCGTATTTCCCATCTTTCTTGAATTTCAGCGCAGCGGATTTTTTCTTGACAGAATCGCAAAGTGTGATATAGTGGTTTGTGCTCCAGCCCGCTTAGGGAGCGGCGGAGCCAATTAACTGTGAGGGGCAGTGGCGAGTCTCGCTCGCCCGTACCTGCCATAGGCCGCACCGGCCAAGTTCCCACCAATGTAATGAGTGTTCGCAGTCGCAGGCTGGGACGTAGTCCCACCTTTTCTCTGCAAACACAGCCCCGTTGCGTATGCGGGGCGAAAAAGAGCCGAAACTCTAATCTGGAAGGGAGCACATCATGAGAACAACAACAATTGCAGTAGTGGTAATAGTGGCCGTGGTCCTGGCCTTGACGGCGGCGGCACGGGCGGTCCCAGCCCAACAGGCCAAACTCACTGCCGACGACGGAGCCGCGAACGACTACTTCGGCATCTCTGTAGCGATTTCCGGATCCTACGCCGTCGCGGGTGCGCAGTATGATGATGACAACGGGAATCAGTCAGGTTCAGCTTACGTGTTTTACAAGGATCAGGGCGGGGCCAATAACTGGGGACAGGTCGCCAAACTCACAGCCGACGACGGGACTGCCTACGACTATCTTGGCCGCCCGGTGGGCATCTCCGGATCCTACGTCATTGCGGGCGCCCACCGCGATAACGAGAATGGCGATTGGTCCGGCTCGGCTTATGTATTCTACAGAGATCAGGGCGGCAGCAACAACTGGGGCCAGCAAGCCAAACTCACCGCTACTGACGGGGCTGCGTACGACTACTTCGGTTACTCGGCGGCTATCTCCGGATCCTACGCCGTGGCAGGTGCCCGTAATGGCGATGGTAACGTGGATGAATCCGGCTCGGCCTACGTATTCTACAGAGATCAGGGCGGCAGCAACAACTGGGGTCAGCAGGCCAAGCTTACCGCCAACGACGGGGCTGCGGACGACGACTTCGGCTACTCGGTAGCCATCTCTGGGTCTTACGCCGTCGTGGGCGCCCCCGGGGATGGGGGACCCTTCAACATCGGTTCGGCCCACGTGTTCTGCAAAGATCAGGGTGGGAGCAACCTTTGGGGCCAAGTTACTAAACTCACCGCCTCCGATGGATCTGCGTTTGACAATCTCGGTTTATCAACGGCCATCTCGGGGTCCTACGCCGTCGTGGGGGCCTCCGGTAAGGCTTACGTGTTCTACAAGGACGAGGGCGGCAGCGACAACTGGGGCCAGGTCGCAAAACTCACAGCCTTCGACGGAGATGAGAACGGGTTCGGCCAATCGGTGGCCGTTGACGAGGATGTGATCCTTGTCGGTGCCTCCCAAGACGATGACCACGGGATCGCTTCCGGTTCGGTGTACGTGTTCCTGAAGCCTGATGCAGATTGGAGTGACACGACGGAGAACTACAAACTTACCGCCGACGACGCGGCTGGGGAGGATTATTTCGGCTGCTCGGTGGCCGTTTCCGGGACGTACGGTCTGGCGGGCGCCTCCGGCGACGATGACAACGGGAGTCGCTCCGGTTCGGCCTACGTATTCTATGATGTGCCCGAGCCCGCCTCCGCGAGTTTGCTGCTGCTGGGCGCTGTGGCGCTGTTGCGACGCCGGAAAAAGTGAACGAGTGTGGGTTGTTGCGGACGCTACGGCGTGGCGGGTGCCGGGGGCGCTGGGTTTGCGCCCACGGGAACGCGACTTGGTATAAACGTGGTCGCAAACACCGCGACCACGGCACCGGCATATATGCCCCGCAACAGGTGCGGGGCAAAGAAGAGCCGAAACTCTAATTTTGGAAGGGAGCACATCATGATGAACTGGAAGAAACTTACTGCAATCGCGACGGCGCTTCTGATTATCGCAGCCGTTACCACCACCGCCCACGCCGCCACCTGGACAGTAACGCAACTGACCAGCAACGACTACAATGACGGCAACCCCCACGTCTCTGGTAGCAATGTCGTGTGGTACGGCGATAACGGCAACGATTCGGAAATCTTCTTCTACGACGGAACCTCAACTACACAACTAACCAACAATAGTTGCTGCGAATACACCAGCGACGTCTCCGGCAGCAATGCCGTGTGGTACGGCTGGGACGGCAACGACTACGAAATCTTCCTCTGGGACGGGACGGAGATTATCCAACTGACGGATAACGACTACGACGACAAGGACCCCCAAATCGACGGCGACGTGATCGTCTGGTACGGCTATGACGGCGGCGACAACGAGATCTTCATGGCCACGCCCGAACCGGCGGCCCTTTCGCTGTTGGCGGTCGGCGGGCTGGCACTGCTTCGCCGCCGCAGGTCTTGAGCGAAATTGCAGGCTGGGACGTAGTCCCGGCAATTTGACGTGCAAACACGCCCCGCAACAGGTGCGGGGCGAAGAAGAGCCGAAACTCTAATTTCGGAAGGGATTAAACCGGAACGGTTTAATCTATCCGGTTACATCCATTGCTTCCATCTTCCGCATTTCGGAGGCCTCGTATCGTTGGCGGATAGGCCGGAGCAGCGACACCGATAGTATCGTACAGAGCAACCCCGCCAGGCCGAAGGGATACCAGACGCCGAAAGGCTGGGATTTTATCAACGCAATTACAACCACCGCTATAACCGACAACAAACTTAAAAAAGTAGCCGGGACCACGTTTTATTTCGCTGTGGCAGAGCGGGTGGTTGTCTCCGACTATTCGCGTTGGATTTTCCTGATAGCCCTGACAGATAAAGTGCGGGCAAGGTCGCAACTGTCTTCTATAGACATATCGCGCAAGGCCGGTATGGCCGATTTAGCGGCTGGGCCTATTTTGCCCAGGGCGACGGCGGCGACGAAACGAACACATTCGTTATCGTGTTTCAGAGCCCCGATGAGGGCAGGGATAACCGCCTTGGTCGTCGGGCCGATCCTTCCAAGTGCCTCGGCAATGCTTGAAGGGGCGTTAATGTCTTTGATTTTCAGGGCCTCGATTAAGGACGGGACGACATCTTCAGTTACCGGACCGATTTCACCAAGGGCCTTGGCTGCCAAATGCCTCAGCGAACCGTCCTTATTTTTTAACTCACGGATAAGCACCGGAACCGCCGTTTTTGCCCGGGGTCCCACCTGTCCCAAAGCAATCGCGGCTGCACATCGTGTCTCGACCTTTTCGCTTTTCAACTCCTTGATGAGTCCCATGATTATTTCTTCTGTCTTGTATCCCATTCTCGCAAGGGCTGCCCTGGCGTACATGCCGACAATAACATTCTCGTCCTTGGCCGTTTCACAAAGCGCGGGTATGGCATCCTTGACCGACGGTCCAATTCTGCCCAGGGCTTCGGCCGCCGTGGCCCGTATTCCGACCGCTTTATCTTTCAACAGCAAGATGAACACACCGGCGGCCTCTTTGACCGGTGGTTCCATTTTCGCCAGAACGTAGCAGGTCTTCCATCGCACATCCCCATCCTTATCTTTCAATGCTTCGATAAGCGCCGGGACGACACCTTTGGCCGAAGGGGCAATGTCTCCCAACGCATCGGCTGCATCTTCGCGAACCTGTCGGTCTTTGTCTTTCAAGGCTCGAATGAGATCAGGCACAGCCACATTTGCCGGTGGGCCGATTCTTCCCAGGGACCTTGCTGCAAAGCAACGCACGTGTCCTTCTTTGTCTTTCAAGGCCTCTACGAGGGCGGGGATTACCCCCTTGGCCATTGGATCAATATTTCCCAGGGCTTCGGCGGCGACGCAACGGATATGTGAATTCCTGTCTTTCAAAGCCTTTATAAGGTCGGGTACGGCATCCCTGGCAGCAGGCCCCATATACAAAAGCCCTTCGGCGGCGCTCTCACGCACATCCTCATCTTCGTTTTTCAGGGCATCGATAAGGAATGGAACAGCGTCTTTGGCCGACGCGCCGATCTGCCCCAGGGCTTCGGCAGCTTTCCATCGCACACGGAAGGCAGTATCTTCTTTTAGCATTTTGATAAGCGTCTGAACGGTCTGTTTGGCCGGCGGACCAATATCGCCCAGGGCGGAGACAGATTCGTAACGAACATCTTCGTCTGCATTCCGCAGGAGTTCCAGAAGAACAGGAATTGCCTTCTTTGTCCCGCCCAATTTCGCCAAGGCGTATGCAGCGCCTATGCGTACACCGGTGTCCCTGTCGTGTAAAAGCACTTCGAGGGTGGGAATGGCTGCCTTGGCTGCCGGGCCAATGTTGCCCAAGGCCTTGGTCGCCTTCTTGCGAACGACGCCCGCGTTGTCTCCCAATGCTTTAATAAGGGCCGGGACAACCGCCTTATTCTCCTCCGGGTCTGCCCATAGCAACGCCCCGGCGGCAGCGGCCCGTACTTGACTGTTCTTGTCCTTCAACCCTTCGAGAAGGGCGGCTACAGCCGCTTTGTCACGCGTATAACACGACAGGGCCTCGGCTGCTGTGGCACGCACCCGGCTGTCATTATCTTTCAAGGCTTCAATGAGGGCGGGGGTAACCATCTTTTCTTTACTGTAGCTCATAGAGAGCAGCATCAATGCCCGGGCTGCCGATATGCGCACATCGGCATCGGTGTCCTTCAGGGCCTCAACGAGAGCGGGGATCGCGGTTACAGCCACATCTCTGGATACATCAAGCCAACCCAATTCCCCAGCAGCCTGCTCGCGCTTATCCGCATCATCGGATTTCAGTTGTTTGATTAGGGCCTGAACTTTCTCTTCGGGTTTTTCGCCCGGCTTGTTTTCGTCAGCGAGACATAGCCCCGCCGGTAACAGCGTTGCGAGATACAAAGCGATAAACAATGTGTGTCTGGTCATATCGTCAGCCTGTCCTTTCCGCTTATTGGAACAAATTGACATTATAAGAAATTAGACAGGACAAACGGATAGAAATCCCATCCTTTCTGTTCTTTGATTCTTGTTCGTGCAATTCTCGCCACGGCGAGTCTGCGCTGTGCTCCGACGCGGCTATTTATCACCTGCAAAATGTGAAAAGTAGTTGAAATCCGCGCGGAAATCGTGAGAATGTGTCGTTTCGTTGCCCGGGTGGGTGCCGTCGTCGCGGCCAAGGGGCAAGCGGCAATCCGGGGAAGGTGGGACTTCGTCCCAGCCTACAACTTTTTTTTAGAAAGAAAGAGACAACAATGAGCAAGACTGACACAAAGACTCGTCCGGTA
>DAOVLV010000270.1 GCA_030631085.1 Planctomycetales bacterium
GCGGCAGTGGAAAATCGTCGCCCATGACGGTAAACGCAAACTCGGACAGGGATGGCTCACGCGGACCCAGCAGCGGCAGCGACGCACATCTTTTGAGAAACGTCTCCGCCAGGGTGACAAATTCACACAACAGGCAGAACGTCTTTCGGACAGAACAGCCTCCGACCGGTCGAAAAAGAAAAAACTGCACACGAACGCCCATCAGGAATATACAGCCGCGGTTTCCGCCTTACCAGACACTCTGATGCGTAACTTTTTCACTGCCGTTCTGGACATGCGTAAGAGGAGTTACAAAAAGGCCGAACGCGGATTCGCTCGCTGCATACGCGCCGAACCGCTGGTGGCCGCATTTCACCAGGGGCGCGGGATCGCCCTGTCGAAACTCGACCGGCCGTTGGACGCGCTGGCTGAATTTGTCATCTGCCTGGAACTGCGAGATGATACTTATGACATTATTCAACTTATCGAGGCTGCGATGAAGAACGTTCCGGGAGCAAAACTGGGCGACAAAACATACCTGAAGGCCCAGGACCTGCTCGACCGGTACGAAAAACCCACAAGCACCAGGCGAACCCGAAACACCGGCATCACCTGGCTGATGCCGGGGAAGGACTGGCAGAAGAAATCGTACCGTCGGGGCGGAAGCGACAGCAGCGACAAGCAGCAACCCGACACGCATTTTGCCCCGTTTCTTCCTCCGTATGACCGGATCATCAGCAAACAGGCAATTGCGATACCCATTTCGGAAACGTCGCTGCTGGTCGATAAAGACGCAATCGCCGGAGCGGGAATAATATACGTCCAGATCGCTCCGAACAAAATCGTACGGGCATGGAAAGGACGAAGCAGTAAAGCCCGTACCTCCAGCCGAAGTAAACGCGGAAAAAGACCTGAACTTCCGCTGGCGATAATCCATACCTACGGCGTAACGTTCACGCCGGTGGACATCGAAAAAATCAAACCCCTGAAAACCGACCGGGTTGTAACTATTCGAGCAACCAATCTGTACAGGCAGATGGGGACGGAAATACGCCTCGGCCAGGCGACTGTTACACAAGCCAAACCCGCCGCTCGACCAGACTCGCTACCCGATGGCGTAACGTTCAGCAAATCGGCGATGCTTCCGGGCGAAACCGTCGGGGCGGTCATGGTCGATGGTGTGTTTTCAGGTCTGTTGACCTCCCGCACCAAGCCACAGGAAAATGGGTGTGGAAAAAGCGATTTTATTACACCGACTGACCTGTCAGCCTGGATCGACCCGATTAAACGCTCGCTTGGGCGAAAAAGGCCCACCAGTAGTCGCAGGCCCAGGATAAAAGAGGACGTCCCCAAAGAAACAGCGACTGGTAATGTCTTTCTGGTTCACATCATCCTCGGTGAAAAGCCCCCCGCCAGCGAAGTGATCGGAAATTAACCCCCCGGTAAGCCCCCGGTAAGCCCCCGGCACTGCCGGGGGATATTTTTCCAACGCTTCAACATCATCCCCCCTTCAACATCATCCCCCCGCAATGCGGGGGGCTTATTGCTAATATTTACTTGACGCTCAATATGTAGTTGCATATCTTACCTCACGACCCCTATATGATGATTGCGGAGTTTGGGGTTTTTGCATTCGTTTTTCAATCCGCAATCCGCAATCTGAAATCCGCAATAGAAAGAGTTCTGCGATGCAATGTCCTTTTTGTGGTGATGATGATGATAAGGTTATCGACTCTCGCAGCAGCGAAGGAGGCCAGGCTGTACGCCGACGCCGACAATGCCTGGCCTGCAACCGTCGGTTCACCACCTACGAGCGTGTCGAAGAAACCACCCGTATCATGGTAATCAAAAAAGACGGTTCGCGCGTCCCCTACGACCGTCAGCGTCTCCTGTCCGGGCTTCAGAAGGCCTGCTATAAGCGACCCGTAAGCGATAAGCAACTCATGCAAATTATTGAGATTATCGAGGAAAGTATCTTCCGCAACTACGACAAAGACGTCCCATCCTCGTTCATCGGCGACACAGCCAGCGATTGTCTTCGCAAGACCGACAAGGTCGCCTTCATTCGCTTCGCCAGCGTTTATCGTGAATTCGAGGACGTCGGGGAGTTAATCGAGCAGGCAGAAGAAGTCCGCGACATACCGGACGAAGACCCCGACCAGAAGATATTGTTCGACGCGAGTGATAAGGATTCGAAATCAGCACAGTCAACTGATCAGGAACATAAAGCCCAAAAATAATGGACATGATTTTCAAAACCGTTGGCGGACTGGCGCTGTTCCTGTTTGGTATGGGTCTGCTTTCGGAAGGACTCAAAAAAGTTGCGGGAAATCGCCTGCGACATCTACTTGAGAAAATGACGTCCAACCCGATACTGGGCCTGCTGACAGGTGCGGGCGTTACCTGCCTGATTCAATCCAGTTCCGCCACAAGCGTTATGGTCGTCGGCCTGGTCAATGCCGGACTGCTCGCTCTGAGCCAGGCCATTTGCGTCGTCCTCGGCGCGAATATCGGTACTACAATGACCGCCTGGCTGGTAGGTTTGGCGTCCGGGTTGAAGATGCTGAATATGTCCCTGTATGCCATGCCGATGATTGCGATGGGAATGGTCATTCAATTCGTCGGAAAAAGACAAAAATCCAAGCATATCGGTCAGATACTCCTTGGTTTCGGAATCCTGTTCATCGGTATCGGTATCATGAAGGAGGCCTTCGAGCCTCTTGCAAATAACGACGGGGTAAGGCAATTTCTGGTCTCTATCGGGGACCAGCCAATCTACGCGGTCCTGGCCGGTACAGCCATAACTGTTCTTATCCAGAGCAGTTCCGCCTCAATTGCCATCATCCAGTTACTTGCAATCCAGGGACTCTTCGGCGGCGACCCGGAAACCGCCTTTCGCATCGCAATCCCGTTCGTCCTCGGCGACAATATCGGTACGACCATCACCGCCCAACTCGCAGCCCTTCGGTCAAACGTCAACGCCCGACGGGCCGCTATGGCGCACACAATGTTTAACGTCTTCGGCGTCTGCTGGATCCTTCCCCTGGTGTACCTCGGATGGTTTCCCTCTATAGTCAATTACATCACGCCCTGGTCGCTCGGGTTCAATACGATCGGGCTTGAAATTGCCGCCGCTCATAGCGTATTCAACGTCGTCAACGCCGTGGCGTTCCTTCCTCTGGTGGGACTGCTGGAGCGTGTGGTTGTGCGTATCCTCCCCGCCCGCGAGGGCGACATCCAGATGCAGCCTGTAACGCTTGACCGAAACCTGCTGGCGACACCGCCGGTGGCGATGGACCAGGCTAGGCGGGAACTGGTACGCATGGCCGAAACCGCCCGCGACGCCCTCGACGATGCCATTACCGCTGTACGACACGATGACCGCGCCGCACTGAAACGCGTCGCCATAAAAGAAGACGCCGTGGACGATTTCCAGACCGAGATTACGCGATACCTCGTGGAACTGTCCCAGCAGACGCTCTCGCCCGAAGCAGCCAACGAACTACCAGTCCTGCTCCATACGGTCAACGACGTCGAGCGTATCGGCGACCACGCGGTCAACATCACAGAAATCGCCGTTCGTAAATTGGACCAGAAACTCACTTTCAGTCAACACGCCACCGAGGAAATGGGCAGGATGCGAGATGAAATTTACCAGATGTTCGACAACATCCTCGACGCCATTGGAAATAGCAACCTTTCCGCAGCCAAACAATCCCTGGAACACGAAGAAACCGTCAACCGGATGCAGATGGAACTCCGCCGAAGCCACGTCCGGCGACTCAGCGAAGGGACATGCTCAGCAATGGTGGGACTGCTGTTCGTCGATTTCGTCGATAACCTGGAAAAGATAGGCGACCACCTGACCAATATCGCCCAGGGCGTACTCGGCGGACTCCAGTGGGACGGAAAAACGGACCCGGACCAGAAACGCGAAGAGAATATTGAATAATGA
>DAOVLV010000178.1 GCA_030631085.1 Planctomycetales bacterium
CCGCCGGTAAAGCCGGCGAGGGCTTTGTCATCCAGCGCAGCGTCCTGCTCCACAATCGCAGCCACACACCCAGCCGCAGCGGCCTGGGGCAGGAAATCATGCCCGTCAAACCTCTGACCACGAATCGCGATGAACAGGTCATCATCGCCGGCGCTGCGCGAATCGATGGAGACGCCTTCGACGGCTATTGGTTCACCAACACGGCGCCATCGCCCCCTCACCGCCCGTCGAATATCTTCAGTCGTAAAACGTTTCATTTTGGGTTTGGTAATTCGTAATTCGTAACTCGTAATTCGTAACTCGTAATTCGTAACTCGTAACTCGTAATTCGTAATCAGGTATCAGTTTTTTTACCAATTACCAATTACCAATTACCAATTACGAATTACGAATTACCATTTGTTCCACAATTTCCACATCATCAAAGTGTATTCGTTCATCACCGATAACCTGGTAATTTTCGTGTCCTTTTCCGGCTATGAGCACGACGTCGTTTGCCCGGGCAATATCAATCGCTTCGGCGATGGCTGAGCGACGATCCGGTTGGGTTATTACCTTTTCCCTGCCTGAGGTTGAAAACCCCGTCATTATTTCCTCGATAATGGCAGTCGGTTCCTCGTTGCGCGGGTTATCCGACGTTACGATAACGGTGTCTGCCCATCTTTCAGCGGCGTTGGCCATTCGAGGACGTTTCGAGCGGTCCCGGTCGCCCCCACAGCCAAAGACGACAATCAATTTACCGGCAGTTACCGGACGAAGCGCCGAGAGGACCTTATCCAGCGCGTCGTCGGTATGGGCGTAATCCACCAACACCTCAAAAGGCGCCCCCGTCTCAATCCGCTGCAATCGTCCCGGTATCAAACATACCTGCCCCAGCGCCTCGGCGACAGTATCCATATCCACGCCCATCGCCTCGGCTGCAGCAGCAGCGGCCAGACAATTATATACATTGTGGCGCCCGATTAAAGTGGTATGAATGTCTCGCTCGCCGCTGCCGGAACGCAACAGGAAACTGCTTCCGGTTATGTCGATGTTGTCAATCCTTCCCGATACGTCCGACGCGCCCGATAACCCGTACCAGATAACCTTCGCGGAAGTGGACGCAGCCATCTGTTCGCTGCAGTCCTCGTCGCGATTGAGCACCGTCCATGCGTCAGGCCCAAGTGTCTCGAAGAGTCGTCGTTTCGCGGCAAGGTAGTTTTCCATCGAGCCGTGATAGTCCAGGTGGTCGCCGCTGATGTTGGTAAGGACGGCTACGTCGAAGTCTATCCCTTCGGTTCTTCGTTGGTCCAGCGCGTGCGACGACACCTCCATGACCAGGTGCGTCCCGCCGGCAGCGACTATCTCATCCATCATTTCAGCCAGTTCGACTGCGCCCGGCGTCGTGGTGCGAGCAGGTGCGCGATGAGCGATTGTCTCGTACGAAACCGTCCCAAGCATCCCGACTTTCATCCCTGCAAGGTCGAGAATATGCCGCAGGAGGTAGATGATTGTGGTCTTCCCGTTGGTTCCGGTTACACCGGCGACGGTTAGTTTACGGCAAGGCCAGCCCAGCGACGCCTGCGCCAACGGACCGGCAACAAGACGCGAATCATCAACCACTGCCAGTGCAATCCCCGCAGGAACATCCGAGGCGTCCTCGCACACCACCGCGGCACATCGGGCCGCCACAGCCGAGGCGATATAACGATGCCCGTCCGTGTTCGGGCCTGGAACAGCCACGAAACAATCGCCCTCACCGACCCGACGGGAATCCGTTACAACGCTGCGTACGTCAGTATCGCCCCGTTGAATCGTTCCGCCCAGACCGGCATCAGCACATAATTGTGAAAAACGCATTACAACCTCATTGTAGCAATACAAAATCCGAAATCCGAATATCGAAATACGAAACAAATTCATAATCCGAATTTTCTAATGTTCAATACATAAAACATCTGAAATGCCTGTTTTTTTTCACGTTTCGGATTTTTGTCATTCGTATTTCGAATTTGTTTCGGATTTCGGATTTCGATATTCGTATTTCGCGGTTTAATTACTGACTACCAAGTCCTTATCGGGTGGGATGTCCAGGTATGGCAGCGTTTTTTGCAGTACCTGGCGGACGCACGGAGCGGCTACTTTTCCGCCGGTGTATCCCCTGCTGTATTCAGGCTTGTATATGGAAATCACACATACCACCGCCGGTTTGGATGCCGGTGCGCCAGCCATGAACGTAGCGGTGTACGCATTCTCCTCGTATCCGTCAGGTCCGCCGATTTGAGCGGTTCCCGTCTTTCCGAAGACGCTCCATCGATCCATACGGCATCTCTTGCCCGTACCTCGCTCGACGACATTGACCAGGACCTCATCAATGAACCGACGCGATACTTCGGCACTGAGCACCTGCCGAATGCGCCGGCGAGGATTCTCGAACAGGACCTTTCCGTTCACGTCGGTTACGCGCTCGATGAGCCGCGGACGAAGCAACTCGCCGCCGTTGGCGATCGCGCTGAACGCGTTGGCCAACTGGACGGTTGTAACCATAATCGGGCCTTGACCGAACGGCATGCGGCGCGTGGCGTATCCGGTCCATCGGCGTGGATGGACGACTCTTCCCGGGCATTCGCCGGGTAAGTCGATACCGCTTCGGACTCCAAACCCGAAGGCCGACGCGATGCGGCAGAGCGATTCGTTTCCAAGATGCTCGCCGAGTTTGGACATTCCGATATTGCTGGATTTAATCACAATTTCCGACATCGGAATCCGTCCGAACCGACAGCCTGGGAAGTCCCGAATCGTTCCGCCGCGATGCGCCCTGTACAAGCCGTTATGGCAGTAGAACGTCGTATCGAGCGTAACTTTTCCCATCTGCACCGCACCGGCGACGATGAAGGGTTTGAATACGCTTCCCGGCTCGTAAGGGTCGGTAATCGCCCTGCCGCGACGATGATCGGAGGGGGTAACATTATACTGATTCGGGTTGCACGAAGGAACCGACGCCATCGCCAGGATCGCGCCGGTATTCGGGTCCATCACCACGCCCATCGCCGCTTCAGCGCCGAAACGAGCCACCGTTTCGCTGAGCGCATCTTCGAGAAAACCCTGAATAGACACATCCAGCGTCAATACGACGTTTTTTCCATCCTCCGGCGGGTCGTATTCCACGACGTCGGCGTACCTTCCCCGCCGGGCAGCGTCGCATCGGAGCACTTTTCGGCCGTCGCGCGACGATAACCATTTATCAGCCTGAAGTTCAATTCCGCCACCGGCCTGGCCGTCAATCAAACGAAAACCCAACACCTGACCGGCAAGTGAGCCACTGGGGTAATTTCGACGCCATTCGCCCATAACCCCTATCGCGGGAATCTTCAGGTTCCGTACCGCTTCAGCCTGCGAATCGGTTACGTCCCGAACCAGATATGCGAATCGCTTATCGCACCGTCGGATAAGTTTGTCGTACAATTCACCGTCAGTGCAGCCCAGCACGGCTGCGACCTTCCCAGCCGTTACGACAAACCGCTCCTGGCCCTCGCAGAATCCTTCGGATAACAGGACGGGATCGGCATAAACGCTCGAAGCCCGCCTGGAACCGGCCAACAGTGTGTATCCGGTGCGTGTCCGGGCGAAGATATTTCCGTGCCTGGCCGGAAGAATAATTACCCGCCGCTGCTGGCGCTGGGCAAGTTCGGATAACTGTCCGCCACGGCATACCTGTAAATGAACGACCCGCCCGCCCAGTACCAGCAGCGCAGTGGCCGGTATGGCAAAAAGAAAATAAAATCGCCATTTTCTCGTTTTTGAATTGTTCATTCTGTTAGGCATTCGGCATTCGGCATTCGGCATTGGTGGACGAGGGTTGTTGCACGTCTCATCTTTATAATTCTGCGATTTTGTCGAACCGGAGAATCAGAACAGGAACAACCTTCATAAACCCTGTGCCACCAATGCCCAATGCCAAATGCCTAATGCCCAATACCTCTTTTTCAGTCTTTCTGGACGATCTGATTACCCCTGAACGATTCGCCCGGAGGAAGTAATTCCAACGCCAACTGATGCCCACGCTGGTTCACCTCTCTGGGAGATGTCAGTTCGCCCAGGCGAATCTGCTGATTCCATAATTCTCGCCGAATCTCGTGGCGACGGGCAGAAAGTCGGAAAGTATCAGCCCGAACGGACGCCCGCTCCAGACGCAGATGCACCATCGCTGCCGCTATTACCGCAAAGGCCAGAATGATCCAAGCAAATCGCATAATTACATGTTCTCGCCCGAAACGCAGACGTAGGGTGTGCAGATTCTGTTTCCTGCACACGCGATTGGTGAATGGGAAATTCCGTGTGCAGGAAACAGAACCTGCACACCCTACAAACTGTGTCGCAATCTTTTTCAGCCTGGGATTTTCAACTTCATGCCCACTGTCAATCTGTTGGGATTGGCGACTCGATCCCGATTGGCATTGAGCAGTTTTCGCACTGCCGATTTGCTCGCGTCGCCCATCGTTCTGCGAGCGATGCTGGTCAGGCAGTCGCCGGAACGCACGATGTATGTCCGGTCGCTACCGAAACGCTTGCCAAAGGCGTTCATCGTCATTTCCGTGTAATGCTTCTGCGGTTTTTTCAAGGCGACTTGCCGATTGCCTCCCAGCCTGCCCGGAAGCGGGGGAATCACCAGCACCTGCCCCACCGACAACGCCGCCGGATCGGACAGTTTGTCGCGATTGGCGCGATATATCCGAAGATGCTCATCCTCGAACTGTCGGCCATAGACCTTCCGGGCAATCCCGATAAGCGTATCGCCGGAGCAAACCCGATAAGTTCGCGTCCGAACAGGTGTTACGACCTTAACGACCGGCGCAACAGGGTTGTCAACGGGCGCAACAGGTTCCTTGGGTGGTGATTTTGAGGGCGTAAGAACGGGCTTGTTATCCCGGCTGCAAAGCACCGCCGAAACCATTTCAGGCCCAGGATCTGAAACCTTTGGTGCGTCGGGCGCAGCGGCTTGGGGCGACTGGTGCGATTTCGAGAAACTTATACTCCGCTGCCCAAGGACCAAACCGAAAAGAACAATAAATACCAAACCAACCAGAAGTGCAATTCGTGTTTCGTGTGTCATCTACAGGCTCCATCCCTGCCCCGGCCGGACGGGGCTTCTCGGCTACCGAATCCTTTCG
>DAOVLV010000446.1 GCA_030631085.1 Planctomycetales bacterium
GTTCTTGTCGTTCCCGATTACGTGCCTGGCGGTAATGATGATTTTCACAACCGGAATGACGAGCGGTTTTATCCAGGACGCGACACGCCTGCCGAAAAAAGCCGAACCGTCCACATTCGAATACTTCAGCCACTACCTCGTCAAAGGTATCTTCGTAGCCGTTCCGACATTCTCAAGAACATCGGCGTCCGATTCGCTGGTCGATGGCGAGTATATCGCCCCGAAAACGCTGCTAAGGGAGTACCTGGTAACATTCGAACAGCCCGAAACCGATTCGGGTCGATTTTGGCAAACGATGGGTCTGGAAATACAGGCCGGTATAGGTCTGCGAACATTATTAACCCTGATTATCGGATGGCTTATTTTCAGACGAAGAGAATTGGCGGGAATAAATTAATTGCGGATTGAGGATTGAGGATTGAGGATTGCGGATTAAGAAAGGCATTCGGCATTGGGCATTGGTGGCACAGGGTTTATCAGAATTATTCCTGTTTTAATGCCGGATTTTAAAAAAATGCGGGATTATAAAGACGGGACGCGCAATAACCCTCTGCTACCAATGCCAAATGCCTAATGCCCAATGCCAAAACTTTACGAATAACATGCTTCGAGAACGTCTTATACAACTTGTGATGCTGATAGTGGCTGGAGCCGCCCTGACTGGTGCAGCCATGTTAAGCGGGTCTATCGAATCCCAGCGTGTCAGGCTGAAACTTCTGACCGTTACTTCCGACGAAAGCATCGCCAAGAATCCGCGAACCGTGTTGTTGCAGGTCGCTCCGGGCGGGCTGAGAGCGCCGATGCTGACGTATCTCTGGCTGCGATCCCAGCAACTCAAGGAAGATGGGAAATTCTTCGACGCCCAGCAGTTGCGGGACCTTATCTGCGACTTATCGCCGCACTTTCCCGGCGTATGGTCGTACCACGCATGGGATATGGCCTGGAATATCTCCGTAGCCACCCACACGCCGGACGAACGCTGGATGTGGGTATCCAACGGAATCCGCCTGCTGCGAGACAGGGGTCTGTACTACAACCCGGATAACCTCTTGCTCTACAAGGAAATGGCGTGGATATACTTCTCCAAGATGGGGCAGTACACCGACGATATGCACATGGTCTATAAGCGTCGCTGGGCCGGTGAGATGCACCACGTTCTCGGCGCACCGCCCTTTTCAGACACGCCGGATGCCGCTATCGAAGCATTTCGCATGATTGCCGATGCCCCGGAAACACTCGCCAACCTCAAAAAAGACGCATCGTCAGCCGATTTCGTCAAACGTCTCGCCGCCTTCGACGTGAAACCCGACGAGACATTTCTGAATTACTATAACCGTTACAGCGGCGACTCGTCGGTTTCGCCGCCGGAATGGTTGGCCAGTGCCCCCAGCGAAAAAGAGGCGCCAATCGCCGGCCTTATGCGATCCGTCGAATTGTCCGACGCGCGTGCGAAAGTTCTGGCGTTCGTCCGGCGAAAAGTCCTCGTCGAAAAATATCGCATGGACCCGAACTGGATGCTCGAACTGATGGAGCGTTACGGCCCCATGGACTGGCGGAACGTCAACTCACACGCCATTTACTGGGCGACGCTGGGGCTGCACAAGGCAGAGGGCAAGGATCTGGCCGATATAA
>DAOVLV010000283.1 GCA_030631085.1 Planctomycetales bacterium
GATGAGTAAGCAGGGCGAAATTACCCAACTGCTCAAGGACTACCAGGCCCAGGCTGAAAAAGTCGCCAAACTGGAGCAGGAAAACAAGCCCGTCGAGGTGGACGACAAGCACAATCTGCAGGAACTTCACGGGAAACTGGTGGCTTCGGACGTTTTCAAGAAATTCACCGCCGCCCAGGTCGAGTACATCGACCTGATGCGCCAAGTCAACGAAACACTCCAAAAACAACTGGCTGATACAGAGAAGGAAAATTCGCAATGAGCGACGCCCCAGTCTGGCTGGACACGACGCTCCCTTTCGAAGAAAGGGCTGACGACCTTATCTCTCGCATGACGCTTGAAGAGAGGGTCTCGCAGATGGTTCACGAGTCCGCCGAAATCGAGCGGCTCGGCATACCGAGTTACGACTGGTGGAGCGAATGTCTTCACGGCGTGGCCGGGGCGGGCATTGCGACGGTTTTCCCACAGGCGATAGGTCTGGCGGCGACGTGGAATACCGACCTGATGGGTCTCGTGGCGACGGTTATTTCCGACGAGGCGCGGGCCAAGCATCACGATTCCGCTCGCAACGGCGACCGAGGACGGTTCAAGGGTTTGACCTTCTGGTCGCCGAATATCAACATCTTCCGCGATCCGCGCTGGGGACGCGGACAGGAAACATACGGCGAAGACCCGTACCTGACAGCCCAAATGGGCGTGGAGTTCGTCAAAGGACTCCAGGGCGACGACCCGCGATACCTCAAAGTCGCCGCCTGTGCGAAGCACTATGCCGTCCACAGCGGCCCGGAACCGCTGCGGCACAAGTTCGACGCCATTGTGAACGAGCGCGACCTGCGCGAGACGTACCTGCCGGCCTTTGAGGTGCTGGTCAAAGAGGCTAAGGTCGAGTCAATCATGGGCGCTTACAATCGCACCAACGGCCAGCCATGCTGTGCACATGAGCGACTGCTCCGTGAAATTTTACGCGACGAATGGGGTTTCGCCGGCCACGTCGTCAGCGACTGCGGGGGCATCTGCGACATCTTCAAGTATCACAAGTATGTCGAGACGCCCGAAGAAGCCGCCGCAATAGCCGTCAAGGCTGGGTGCGACCTGAACTGCGGGGAAATCTATCAGCATCTGTGCAAAGCCGTCAAGATGGGGCTGATAAGCGAGGAAACCATTACCCGCTCGCTGAAACGGCTGCTTCTGACGAAATTCCGCCTGGGCATGTTCGACCCGCCGGAGGTAGTGCCATACGCGCAGATTCCCATCGAGGTCAACGACTGTCCCGAACACCGCGCCCTTGCGCTGGAGTCAGCCCGACAGTCCATCGTCCTGCTGAAAAACGAAGACGCCTTGCTGCCTTTGTCCGGAGACCTTAAGTGTATCGCCGTTATCGGCCCTAACGCTGATGATGTGGAGGTGCTGAAAGGCAACTACTGCGGCACGCCGTCCGTAGCAGTTACGCCCGCCGAGGGTATCCGACGGGCCGTCACGGAAAATACCGAGGTAATCTGCGTCAAAGGCTGTGAATTGATCGGCGCCGACGACAGCGGTTTCGCCGAAGCCGTCGCCGCCGCCGGGAAGGCCGACGCGGTTATTATGGTCATGGGCATCTCGGCGAGGCTTGAAGGCGAGGAAAAGGACGCCGAGGATTCCGAAGGCGACGGCGACCGTGTGGACATTACCCTTCCCGGCAGGCAGGAAGAACTGCTCAAGACGATTTGCGCCACGGGCAAACCCGTCGTGCTCGTGCTGATCGGCGGAAGCGCGATAGCAATTCCCTGGGCCGACGAGAACGTCCCAGCCATTATGATGACCTGGTACGGCGGCGAAGAAGCCGGCACCGCACTGGCCGAGGTGATCTTCGGCGATTACAACCCAGCCGGGAGATTGCCGGTAACCTTCTACCGCTCATTGGACCAACTCCCCCACTTCGAAGATTACAGCATGAAGGGGCGGACATACCGCTACTTCGAGTCCGAGCCGCTATATCCGTTTGGATTCGGACTGTCCTATACGACGTTCGGCTATGGCAACCTGAAACTCTCGGCCGAAACAATCCAGCCGGGCGAAAGCATCACCGTCAGCGCCGACGTTACCAACACCGGAAGCCAAGACGGCGACGAAGTCGTGCAGTTGTACATTTCCGACGCCGAAGCATCTTTCCCGCACCCGATACGCCAGTTGGCAGGGTTTGAGCGGATACACCTTGCCGCCGGTGAAAGTCGAACAGTCTCGTTCACCGTCCAGCCACGGCAGATGTGCATTTTCGACGACGACGGACAGCGGCTTATCGAGCCGGGCGAATTCAAAATCTCCATCGGCGGCGGACAACCCATCGCCACCACAGGCGAAAACGCCTTCATCGTCGGAAAATTCGACGTCGCAGGTAAGGTTACGGAAATAGAGTAGGCTGGGACGAAAAAAGATTAAAGACGAACCACAAAGAACACAAAGAACACGAAGTTTTTTTTGAAATTCCCTCTCTTTGTGTGCTTTGTGTGCTTTGTGGTTAATTCTTTTTGATACCTTTACTCGAACAGCGATTTTCCTTCCTCGTCGTGTTTTTCGCCGGTGGGTAATTCGCCGCTGCGCTTATAGACCCTCGTTTCGAGTTGCTTGAGATATGATGTGAACGAGGATTTATGGTCCGGGTCGTTCTCGATAGCGTCGATGGTCATGTACATCTTGGCGTCGAGATTATCGAAATAGTGGATGAAGAAGGCTTCCGGGATGGCTGGGAGTTTCGGCGAGCCGAACTGATATTCGCCGTGATGGGCGAGGATTATGTGCTGGAGAAGGTTGAGCGTTCGGGCGGGGAACGGTTCGCCGAGTTCGTCGGCCAAAGCGGCTGCCTTTTCGCCGATCCATATCGCAGCGATGGTGATGTGCCCGATGAGTTGCCCTCGGTCGGTGTAGTGGATACCAGGCCCGCTGGATAATTCGGCGCTCTTTCCCGCATCGTGCAGGAACACGCCGGCAAGCACAAGGTCGGCATTGACCTGCGGATACAACGGCAGGACTGCCGCCGCAGCCCGGGCGACGTTGAGCGTATGTTCCAGAAGCCCGCCGATGTATGGATGGTGCATCGTCATCGCAGCCGGTGCTCGCTTGAACGCAGCCACGAATTCGCGGTCCTCCACGAATTTCTTTATCAGCAGGCGAACGTACTTGTCTTTGACGGTCCGCAATATCTCCAGCAGTTCCGCCCACATTTCCTCGACGTCGCGGTCGGTCGCCCGCAGGAAATCCGCCAAGTCAATCTTCTCGGCTGGGACAGGCCGGCAGGCGTCGATGACAAATTGCAGGTTTCCGCGATAATCCTCGGTCCGGCCCTTGGCCTGAAGGAAGCCGTCAGTCGGGATGCCATTAAATACAGCCTCCGATGCCTGCCACATCCGCGACGGCAGCGACCCTGTCTTATCGCATAGCGTACAGACAATGTACAGATCGCCCGATTTCGTCGTCCGCAAGTCCTTTTCGCGCACGAGGAATACCTGGTCAAGCGTCTCGCCCGGCATCAATTGATTGATAAATCTGCGTTCTTTATTCATGGCCATGATTGTACCAGAACACCGAAGCATTGAAAATGTCGCGTTTTCACAAGGTTGCCCGGCACACACAATGTCTTGCGAAACCGCCGACGGAAGGTAATATGCATCTATGCGCACTTGGTTCTTCGTGATTATCGCCATCGCCTTTACGGTTGGTGGGGTGTATCTGTTCATGGAGGCACGTGCCCATAAGTCCAAAGTGGACCAAGCCAAGCAAGCCACACCTATACAACTGACCGTCGATTTATCCAAACCGGGCAAATTTCATGGTAGTTTCAAAC
>DAOVLV010000218.1 GCA_030631085.1 Planctomycetales bacterium
CGCTTCCGCATCAATAAGACGTCGGGAACCGCGGCGGTAAGATTCGTTACGCTCGTCGTGCCGTATGAAGGGACGTGCCCTGAAACGAAGGTTTCGCTGGTCGGCTCACCCGCCCCCGGAGCAGGCCGGATCGAACTGGACGTTACCATCGGAACCGTTACCGCCCGCATCGGCTACGACCTGAAAAACAAGAAGTAGTAGGCTGGGACGGAGCGAAGCGGAGTCCGGAGTTGTAGGGTGTGCAGGTTCTGTTTCCTGCACACGGAATCCTTCGTCTGCTAATCGCGTGTGCAGAATAACAGAACCTGCACACCCTACCTCAATACGCTCTGAAGAATTTTGCTCCGGGGTAGTATGACTGGAGTATTTCCTGCACGGAGCATCCTCGAATTGCCTTGCCCTGAGCGCCCCATTGGCAGAGTCCCACCCCGTGGCCGAAGCCTCGCCCTCGGTCGAAAACAATCGCTTCGCCGGTATCGCGGATTCGGCAGTTCATGCTGTACAGGCCTTGGGTGTGCCCGTCGCGCAGCAACGCAATACGCAAATCGTCGGCCCGGATGCGGACCTTCTTCCCATTGGTCCCTACGACGTCAATCCAGACCGCCCGGCCGAAAGACTCATCCTGCCCGGCTTCGGCGACAACCTCGATGGTCTTGAGTTCACCGAGATCGGCGATCTGTTTGTATCGTTTGCTCAAAGCGCGAAAGATGATTTTTTTAGGCACTGTTACCGCAGGCCAACGGTATCGACTGGACGCTTTGCAGTCGTCGCATTTCTGTCCGCCCGCCAGCGGTCCCGATGTTATCGGTGGGCCTGAAAGGACGTACGCGCTGTTTGTCATCCCGCCGCAGCATGAGGAATAATATGCCTTGAAAACTCTTTCGTTTCCTTCGGGCCCGATGGCCATGACGATTCCGCGAGTGGTTTCGACTGCCCGTCTGGCCTTATCGGTCTCTGCTGAAAAACCGCCGTACACCTGCGAGGATTGGTCGGAACGAAGGTCGTAGCGATGCGTCTGTCCGAATGTTCCCATCTCGTAAAAGGCGTATGTCCTGGCTGCGATGGCCTGGGCTTCGTATGTCCTGATGTGCCATGATTTATACAGTTCCTTCGCGAGTACGCCGGTGAGGTAACTCTCCATATCCAGATGGTTGACAGCCAGCATTCTTCCGCCGGATTTCGGTGAGCCTGGTCGAACTGCGTCTGCGCTGAAAACGACCCTTGAGCGGTATAATCCGGAACCGACGCGAACGCACGATTGTCCGACAGCGACGATGGTCAATTCGTCGGCAGTGTATTTGGCTGCGTGAAGGGACCATCGCCCATCCCTGCGGGACAACTTTCCTTTCGGCAACGAGCTCATCGACCTGGCGACAACGGAGCCGTCGGCGTGAATTTCGTATGGGCCTGTGGTTCCGACGTTGACAGACTCTACGGACCTGGATATCAGCACGCGGACAATCGGGACTCCCGCCGGAAGCACAGGTTCCGGTTTTGGCGTGCTGCTGCAGCGGTAGCACGAAATGGTCAACACCCCCGCCAATAAGAGCACGACGGCTACCGGAATGTATCTGGCAAAATAGCGCCGACGGTCAGGCATTGAGCAATCCCCATTTAGTAATTAGTAATTCGTAATTGGTAATTAGTCAAAAAAAGACCTGATACCCAATTACGAGTTACCAATTACGAGTTACCAATTACGAGTTACCAATTACGAGTTACCAATTACGAGTTACCAATTACGAGTTACCAATTACGAGTTACCAATTACGAGTTACCAATTACCAATTACTAATTACCAATTCATGATATTTCCCGCAGGGACAGGCCGTATTCTTTCAGCCGTAGTTTGACTTCATCTACGGAAGTTTTTCCGAAGTTTTGGCAGGCCATTAGTTCCGGTTCTGTTTTTGCGGCGAGTTCGCCCAGGGTGTTGATTTTCAGTCGGTCGAGCACTTTTCGCACACGGACTGGAAGTTCTATTTTCGCCAGCGGCGTTGCCAGGACGCCTTCGTCTCCGACCGTCGGTCCGGTATTGTCTTCTTCCGTCGCTTCGGCGTTTTCCGTCTCGCGCATCTGCCCGACGCTCAGATTTTTCGTCGCCAGCATCGTCTTGATTTCCGCCAGCGATGTTTCGCCGAAGTTTTTATACAACAGTAGTTCCGCCTCTGTAACATTCAGCAGGTCGCCGAGCGTTCGGATATTCATTTTTTTGAGGCAGTTTCGTGCGCGAACTGATAATTCGAAATCGGTAACGGAAATTGCCAGCAGGTCGTTGCGTCGAGCGCGGCGTTTTGCTTCGTCTTCGTCGAAGACCATTGTTCTGGAAGCATTTATGTCCTTGAGGAATAATTGTGCTCGCGGGTGGTTGGGATTACACGCCAGGATTCGTCGCAGGCAATGTTCGGCTTTCTCGTATTGTCCGGCGTCCTCGTACAGTACAGCCAGGTTCAGCAGCGCGTTGGCGTGAACCGGCTGCGGCCCGGATTGGGCGGATTCGTCCTCAGCGGCCTCGCTTTTGCTGACACATTCCAGATAAAGTTGCATTGCCGCTTCGGTGTCTCCGTGCAGGTCGTAATAGTAGGCCATGCGGAAAGTAGCGCCCGGATGCTTCGGTTGAATTTCCCGCGCCTTTTCGTATGACTGAATGGCTATGTCGTAATCGCCCTGCATTTCGGCGATCATACCGACAACGTGATGCCAGTTGGCGTTTTCCTGGCTTGATTTTGCGAAACGTTCGATTGTCCGTGCCGATGTCGCGACGTCGCCGGCAAGGCATTGCACCTCGGCAGTTTCCAGCGTTACCTCTTTGGGGTTCCATCCGCGGTCCTCGGCGAAGCCAAGGGCTTCGATGGCGTTGTCCCACTGGCGGAGATGTTTGTAGCAAAGCGCCTGGTAGAACCGGCGTTCCTTGTTGTCGGTACCGTTGGACAGTAGTTCGACAGCCTTGTTGAATCGGCAGAGCATGTAGTTTGCGATGCCCAGTTTTACGGCAACGGCGCCGGAGGGGGTGGGATTGTTCGTTTCAAGTTCGGCGACAGCGCTGCGGAATTTCTTCACAGGTTCTTTGACATTCGTCATCATTTCCTGAATCCGAAGACAATCTTCCTGTGTCCAGGCTTCCTTGTTTATTATCTGTTTCAGTTCTGCAACAGTATTCATGGATACTCTCCTGCTTCCGATCAAAAGCGGATTTTCGTTTATGTTTATGCCTGATGCCCTTTGCCCAATTGCAAGGGAGTTGGTATTATAGGCAAGCCGTGTCAGATTTCAAGAGCGGCGTGAAAGAGTAACCCGTATGACACATTTAATAATCAATCCTCGAAGCGGAAGCGGACTTAAGCGCAGCGCATTGGCTGAGTTCCGCGCAGCCATGCAGGCGCAGGGCAGGCCGATGATAGAATATCGCACTACTGGTCCTGCCGACGCTACCCGCTACGCCGCTTCAGTGCGTGATGAAGCCGACCTGATAGTTTCATGGGGTGGCGACGGGACCGCCCGCGAGATCGCGTCAGGGCTGGTCGGATCGAGCGTTCCGCTTCTTGCCTGCCCGGTCGGGACGGAGAACCTCCTTGCCAAGGAACTTCGCATACCCGCCCATCCGCAGCGGCTCGCTGAGATTGTCGCCGGGGGATGCACCGTTGAATGTGATCTCGGAATCGTCAACGGTCAGGATTTCCTGCTCATTATGGGGATCGGGTTCGACGGCGAGGTGGTTCGACGGTTGGCGACGGTTCGCAGAGGGCATATCACGCACCTGAGTTACTTCTGGCCTATCTGGCGGACATTCTGGGAGCACGATTACCCACGCCTGCACATAATCGCCGACGGAGAGGAGGTTTTTGACGACTTCGGAATGGCGTTCGTTGGGAACATCTCGCGGTACGCAGTGGGGCTTAGAATCTGCCGGGATGCCGATTACAACGACGGGTTGCTTGACCTGGTGGTTTTTTCCTGCCAGGAGCAGACTGCCCTTGTCCTTCACGCAGCTTGGGCGCTGCTTCGCCGACATCCCCTTAAGGGTAACGTGATATATCGCCAGTTCCGCCACGTACGAATCGAGACCGACAGGCCTACCGTCAGTCAGGCCGATGGGGACGTAGGTCCGGACTGCCCGCTGGATATAAGCGTCCATCCGGGTAAACTCCGCCTGTTGATTCCGCCGCCGCGAGTAACCTATGGCCTCTGGCCCTGGCGAGGAGAACTGCCTCTATGAACAAGATACCACAATGTCAAATCGGCCCCGTTACAGTCGGTGAAGGACGTCTGGTCCTAATCGCCGGACCATGCCTGGCCGAAAGTCTTGACCTGTGCCTGAAAGTGGCAGAGAAACTCGATGCTCTCTGCCGGGGGCTGGACATCGGTTATATATTCAAAGCCAGTTACGATAAGGCTAATCGCACTGCCGCTGAAAGCCCGCGTGGCCCCGGATTGGAAAAGGGGCTGGAATGGCTGGCGGCTGTACGCGAAAAAATCGGCGTTCCGGTGATTTCAGACGTGCATAACGCCGGCCAGGCGTCAGTTGCCGGCGAGGTGCTCGACTGCCTCCAGATTCCCGCTTTCCTGTGTCGCCAGACAGATTTACTC
>DAOVLV010000102.1 GCA_030631085.1 Planctomycetales bacterium
GACACTGCGGCGGATGCGGTGCGGGATTTTCTGAACCTTCAGTCCCGGCGGGTTCGTCGCAAGGTCCGCCCCGTCGAGGCCGGCGCCGAATACGGGGAGATTCGCATCAGTCTCGATACCTGCTGCCTCGCTCGCGGTTGCGGCGCGGTGTATGAGGCGTTGCGTGAGGCTGTGGCGCGTACCGGCGCGCGGGTTTATGTCAAACGGGTCGGATGCACGGGCATGAGTTACATAACGCCGCTGGTGGAGGTCGTCCTGCCGGGCCAGCCGCCGGCACTGTACGCGGGCATAAAACCCGAGGACGCCGAGGCAATCGTCCTGCGACACTTCAGGCCAAGGGGGGTCGTGCGGAAAATCAAAACGGCGGCATCGCACATCCTCGAAAACATTCTCACCGACGACGCATGGAAGCCCGTTACGCGATATTCGACAGACGTCCGCGAGGCGATTATCTCCGAGTTCGTAGGCCCGCAGAAGCGGATCGCCACCGAGCATTCCAGCTATGCCGACCCGGCCAACCTGGACGAATACATCGCCGGCGGCGGGTTCGAGGCATTGCGGAAATGCACCGACGAATTATCGCCCGAGCAGGTTATTGACGAGATTACGCGGAGCGGGCTTCGAGGGCGGGGCGGAGCGGGCTTTGTAACGGGTCTGAAATGGCGCCACGTCCGCCAGGCCCACGGCGAGAAGAAATACATCATCTGCAACGGCGACGAAGGCGACCCCGGCGCGTTCATGGACCGCCTGCTGCTGGAATCCCAGCCTTATCGGATAATCGAGGGCGTGGTAATCGCCGCTTACGCCGTCGGCGCAGACGAGGGGATTTTCTATATCCGCGCCGAATATCCGCTGGCGATAAAACGAATGACAGACGCAATCGAACAGTGCCGGCAGCGGGGTTTGCTTGGCCCGAAACTGCGTCTGCGGATTGTTCCGGGCGCAGGTGCGTTCGTTTGCGGCGAAGAGACCGCCCTTATCGCGTCCATCGAGGGTCGGCGGGGAATGCCTCGCCCGCGCCCGCCGTATCCAGCCGAAAGCGGGCTGAACTCAAAACCCACCCTCGTCAACAACACTGAAACATTCTCAATGGTTCCCTGGATTATCCGAAACGGAGCCGGGGCTTTTTCGGCTATGGGAACGGACCTCAGCAAGGGCACAAAGGTATTCGCACTTGCCGGTAAGGTCGTCCGTGGCGGACTCGTTGAGGTACCGATGGGGATCACCATCCGCCAGATAGTCGAGCGAATCGGAGGCGGGATTCTCGACGGTAAGCAGTTCAAAGCCGTTCAGATCGGCGGACCTTCGGGCGGATGTATCCCGGCGTCATTGGCCGATACGCCCATCGATTATGAATCGCTCACCGGCGTCGGGGCGTTTATGGGGTCGGGCGGGCTGGTCGTGCTGGATGAGACCGATTGCATGGTCGATATCGCGCGATATTTCCTCCAGTTCACACAGGACCAGTCATGCGGAAAGTGCACCTTCTGCCGAATCGGAACACGCCGAATGCTCGATATACTCGACCGCATCTGCTCAGGCAGAGGCCAGCCTGACGACCTGGAGAGATTGGAGCACCTTGCCGGTGCAGTCAGTAAGTCCAGCCTCTGCGGACTCGGTAAAAGCGCGCCCAATCCGGTTATCTCGACGCTACGATACTTCCGCGACGAATATGAGGCCCACCTTGCCGGCTCCTGCCCCGCCGGGGTGTGCAAAGACCTGATAAAGTACGTGATTACCGACGATTGCATCGGATGCACGCTCTGCGCCCAGCACTGTCCAGCCGACGCCATCGAACCGAAGCCGCACGAGAAACACGAAATCGACGCCGAAAAGTGCATCCGCTGCGGAACGTGCATGAGAGTTTGTCAATTAGATGCGATAAAGATTGAATGAATATCTACGATTTTTATCTAGGCAATGGGGAGCAATTTAGTACAATAGTCATATACCAACGTGGGGAATCCTGGCTAGAGAAAAGGTTGTCTCACCACCGAGGTGGCGGTATAAGCGGAAAGGTAGGTGCAAGCCATGAGAAGATTGCTGGTGGTAGTCGGATTTCTCTGCTTCGCGGGTAGCGTCCAGGCGGAGTTATGGGTGGAGATAGACGACGGGATTGACCTTGGCGAGGGGCTTTACAGTTATACCGTTCATTTGATGTCCGACGTGCAGGACAACAAGGCTACCGCCTGGGATGGCTCGTTCGACGGGCTTATGAACCAGGTTCTGGTTTTCGGCGCGCTGTCCACGCCGACGCTGACAAACGCCTCGTACCTTTCGGATTACGAACGTGCCAGAGACACGCATTTCCTCCCGTACAATGCCGACCTGCTTACGGCCATCGTTCCCAACGAAAGCGATACTCACCTCGCCGGCGCGATGGGATTCATGCCTGAAATCGCGACGATGGATTTTTTGCTGGCGCAGATTGTGGTCGCTTCCGGTCAGACTGTCACAATGACCGGTCGGGTAGCCGACGGATCAGGTACGCCGTACATCACGCAGGCGACGATCATCGGCGGCGAGGGCGGCTTTGTGGACCCGCCCAGCGTGGAAGATGAGGTAAGCGTTGTTGTGGACCCGCCCACCGTGGTAGATGAGGTAAGCGTTGTTGTGGACCCGCCCACCGTGGCAGATGAGGTAAGCGTTGTTGTGGACCCACCCAGCGTGGAAGATGAGGACGACAGCGTTACTGATCCGGAGATTAGTGAGTGGATACCCCTGTTTCCTTTATGGGTACCGGGAGATGTAGAGATTTATTTGGGCGAGCGGATTATTGCTTTTCCAGACGACTATGAGATCATAGAGATAGGTGATCTTGATTTTGATTTAGTATCAATTCACGTCGCTTACCAGTGTTCCGACGTGTGTGGTACGACGAATATACAACTCAACTCGGAATTTGACATTGTACCCGAGCCGGCGACGCTGGGATTACTGGCAATAGGCGCCTTTGCGGTGGTTCGCCGTCGCCGAAGATAAATGCTTGTGGCTATGTTTCACTTCGGGCGCAGCCATTTATTTAGCGATGGCTGTGCCTGATTTCGTGCGCCTTGACCAGAAAAGCGTCTCGAAGAGTTGCATGATGCACCACCTGACGATCGACAATCAGACTGTTGATATTCCCCATGGCGGGACGATCCTCGAAGCAGCCCGGAAACTCCGAATCGATATTCCCACGATGTGCTTCCTCGAAGGCGTCCGGCCAAACGCTTCGTGCATGATCTGCGTGGTGAAGGTCGATGGTCTCACCGGCCTGGTTCCGGCCTGTGCGACTCTGGCCCGGGACGGCATGAAGGTTCAGACGGACACCGAAGAAATCCGACAGGCCCGTAAAGACGCATTGGAATTGCTGTTGAGCGACCATCTCGGCGATTGCGAAGGTCCCTGCCGACTCGCCTGCCCCGCCGGCTTGAACATCCCGCTTCTGCTTCGGCAAATAGCGGCCGGTGAAAGCGGTGAAGCCGACGGCGCTTCTGAAAAAATCCCCTGTAACGATTGCCCCGCCCCGTGCGAGCGCGCCTGCCGACGGAAGCAATTCGATTCGCCCGTTTCAATTCGCATGTTGATGCAATATGCAGCCGGTAAGGGTCTGGCGGTTTTGCCTTCGAAGGATGACGTTCGCCGCCGGTTTTCAGTCCACATAGGCCGGCTGCGCGAAGGCGAAATCGAGCAGTTTCTCGCCGACGCGAATCGGGCTGGGCGAATAGAGCCGTCCGCCGCAGGTCTGACCGAAGACCAGGCCCGCGACGAAGCGCGGCGTTGCCTGCACTGCGATTGCCGAAAGGCCGACGCCTGCAAACTCCGCGACTATTCCGAACTCTACGGCGCAAAAGCTGGGCGATACAAAAGCGAGCGAAGGTCGTTTGTGCAAAAGCGCGAGCATCCCGACGTAATCTACGAACCAGCGAAGTGCATCGCCTGTGGCCTGTGCGTCCGGATCGCCGAAGAAGCCCGCGAGGAACTTGGCCTGACGTTTATCGGGCGGGGATTTGACGTGCGTGTGGCTGTGCCGTTCGACCGCTCCATAGCCGAGGGCCTGAAAACCACCGCTCTGAAATGCGCCGACGCCTGCCCCACCGGGGCATTAGCCCGCATTTTTCGTTAACCGCAAAATCGATTATGTCCATGTTAGCCCACGGCGGGAGCCGTGGGAAAAAGGTCAGCCAACCTATTAATCAGCCCCTTCAGGGGCGGCACACCTTGCCAGACACAACCTGTGCCGCCCCTAAAAGGGGCTGGATCATATTTGAAACTCATCTCTCACCCACGGCTCCCGCCGTGGGCTAACATGTACAAAATGCTGCTACCCACCAGAGCACCACTGCGGTGAAATATCTGCATTATCGCAAAGGTAGCAGCAGAACCTCCATGCGAACGCTGTCGTCGTCGCTGTGCGGTTCGATCAGGTAAAATTTCTTCGCCTGCCGGTGCTTCTTTCGCCAGTAATCCAATAATCGGCGGGTGTTATGGTCGAGTTTTTTTTCGCCTCCGCTGCTCATAAACGCCCCGTACGATTGTGCCTGGCCGTTGCGAACCGAAACTTTCGCCCCTTCGGAAACCGGGCCGATAACCCAGACCGAACCGCCACGAATCAGCAGTGAACCTTCACGGATAAAGTTGGCATCGATTGTGAAACCGTCGTCGGTCTGTCGAATGCTTCCGCGTCGCGGGATTCTTGACAGATCCTCCGGTCCGACCCGCCAGGCGGGGCGGATAATACGCGCCCGGTCCGGTCGAAGCGTCAGGTAAATCGTATCGGCAACCGGGTCCACCACGACGCCGTCATTCGCGGCGTCTTTGCGGTCGAACCAGACCGGATGAGGCACCGACGAGGTGCTGCCAGACCACTGTGTCGTCCGCAAAGCCGAAAGTACCGCAAACGAGTCATGTTCAATCCCACCGACGCCGTCGTACATTAATAACTCATAACGACAGACCCGTACACCCCCATGGCTGTGAGGTGAACTGCGGGGTAAATAGACGAACAGTAACAATGCCGCCGCTCCGACGACCAGAACTACTACAGCGCCGACCCGAAGCAGCGGCCTGCGGATAAACAGCGTCGCCGCCGCTGCCGTTACGAACATCGCCAGGACAAGCAGGTAATTTCGGCGTGTTTTTGCAGGCAGGCGGGCGGCTTCGTCGATCCACGCCCCGAACGCATCGTCGATGAAAGCGTCAGTCGAAACCAGTTCTGCAGGCCAGGTTATCGGAATCGAAACCTTCTCAATGGTCTCACCGGATGCATCCAGCGCGGTCAGGGTGTATTCCTGTACGGGCGAGACAGCCGGTAGCGCGACGGTCATCTTTCCGGGCGAGCCTGGCGGGACGGTCAGTTTGTAGCGAACCGTCAGGCCTACGCCGGTCGGTTTGAGCAGGATGGATTCAACGGCAGCGTCAGCCGAGTTTGTAATCGTCAGTTCCGCTCGGCGATATGCTTTATCGGATGCGTCCTGTTGCGTTGAGACCTCCAGCGAAGCGTTTATCTCCGCCGAAGCGCCGCCGGTGGCGAAAAGAATCAACGTCAGGATGACCAACAGTTGTTTCACGGTTTATATTATTGAAGAAACGGCGCTAAACTTACAAGCCGGGGTAGAAGAAAAGTTTATCGGTTGTCGATGCGGCAACGGGCGATTAGTCGTTTCACTCGCAGGAGTTCGGCTATCGACCATGCCTGCGCGATGCATCCGCCCGGTTCGTGGGGCTTATCGCCGTCGAAGACCTCGGAGACGAACCCGATACCGGCCTCGGAAAAATGTCCGTCGAACGCCGCCATCCAGTTCCGGGCTTGATCCAGCGAGTCAGGCGAGAAATTATTAACCTTAAGGTACGCCTCGATGAAAGGCCCCATCAGCCAAGGCCAGACCGTTCCCTGATGGTAGGCGGCGGCATCGGCGTCATATCGTCTTCGATAGTCAGGGTCGTTCGGTGAAAGTGTTCGCAGGCCGAAAGGCGTCAGCAATTCAGTCTGGACGACCTTGACAATCGAGCGTTGTTTTTCGGGCGGAAGAAGACAGTAGCGACTGGAGACGGCGAATATCTGGTTCGGACGGATCGAAGCGTCTTTCCCTTCGTTATTGACGCAATCGTAGAGGCAGCCGGACCGTTCGTTCCAGAATGTCTGCTCGAAGGCTTTGGCCACGCGGTCTGCAAGCGCCGAGAAGAGCAGCACGCGATCGTGGTGCTCGGACCGTTCCGACGCTATTCGCAATGCTTCGTACCAGAGGGCGTTAATCTCGACACACTTTCCCCATCGCGGCGTAACGGCACGGTCACCGACCTTCGCGTCCATCCAGGTAAGTTGCGTTTGGGCGTCCCCGCCGGTCAGCAGGCCGTCGGTTTCAGCGTGGATACCGAAGCGGGTTCCGTCCCGATAGGACTGTAGAATTTCTTCGACCGGTTCGGCGAGTATATTTCGCCATGAGGCCTCGTCGGCGGTGGCGCGAACGTAGCGGTCGGCGGCAATGATAAACCACAACGACGCGTCGATACTATTGTAGTGGGATCCGCCGCCGTAATCGTCGAAGCAGTTGGGGACCATACCTTCGTTCACGGCCTCGGCGAAAGTCCGCAGCACGCCGAGAGCGGATTCGTATTGTCTTGTCTCCAGCATCAGGCCCGGCATGGAGATCATGGCGTCTCTTCCCCAATCGGCGACCCAGGGATATCCGGCGATAATAGTGCTGTAGGTTCGGGCGGGCTGGCCGTGCGAC
>DAOVLV010000341.1 GCA_030631085.1 Planctomycetales bacterium
CCACGCGAAGCGTACATTCGAGGTCGCCGATCGCCTTTCCGATTTGCTTGTGTACGACGCGAAGGTTCTCCGTATCGGTGTCGTCGCCGAAACCGAGTTTGAGTTTGAAATCCCGCAGACCATAGAGACGCATCATTCGAAGGCGTCTTGCCGTTTTGGCTGGGTTTGCCGAGCCGAGTACGCCACTGACGCGAATGTTGTGCGGAATCGGTCCGCCCAGAGACTTACCTTCCGCCTTCGCGGCTGCATCAACGAGGGCAAGTTTCATCGCGCAGGCGGCGGCTGGTTTCGGGACGGACGCATCGACAGATTCGTCCGCCGGATTTAACGGAGACATTCGCTCGATGTCGTCGGGGACGGTATCGAGCGTTTCGCCGGTAACGTACTTTCGCGGGAGGGTTTCGCCCCAACCGACGGAACCGTCGGACATTTCCAGGCGGACGACAACGGCTTCGGCGAGGTTGCGTGTAGCGGCAGCGTGCTCGAACGACCGCATGGGAATTGCTGTGCGGTAGATATCGAGTTTTATGGGATGGGTGCTCACGTCGGTCAGATTAGACAACTGTCGGCGAAACCGCAAGCGGTACGTTCCTTGCGAGGCGGTGATGGTTCTTTGTGTACCATAAAAAATTTTCAAATTTCCGCTTTTACATTGGACTTACGTAGCGGCGGGACGTATTTATCCCGATTTTATCGGGCCTGATTTACTGGAGTAACCGGGAAATGTCCTGGCGGCATAAAAGTTTTGAGGTTCTTCCGGCATTGTCTGTTCGGGGCAAGAGCCTCCGCTATTCTATGAGAACGGTAACGGTCGCGTGGATGTTCGGTATCGCGTGGATGGCGTGCGTCTGCGGTAGCCAGATGACTCTTTTCTGCCGGATGCTGGGATTTAATGACCGTGATTTCGGTATCCTCGCGGCATTGCCCTGGGCGGCGACGCTCGCACAAGCCGTCGCCGTTACATTCATCGAGCGGACCGGGATGCGGAAATACCCGGTCGTCGTCTATGCCGGTATCCATCGTATTTTGTGGTTGGCGATAGCGGCTGTTCCGTTTTTTTTCGGGTCCGGGCGAGGCGCCATTACGGTCTTCTTCATCGTCTTTGCGATCAGTTCCGTCCTGGCGCATCTGGCCCAGCCTCTGTGGTGGTCGTGGATGAGCGATCTGATTCCCCGTCGGGTGCGCGGCCGATATTTCGCCACCCGAAGCCTGATGACGGCTCCGATTCAGATTGTTACGGTCATCGCCGCCGGTATCCTTCTGGACCGCGCCGTGATTACCGACGCGCCGATGACCATTGACGCCCAGCCGGTGCTTCTGTGGACGATCTGCGGTATCTTTGTCTGTGGTGGCCTGATGGGAATGATCGATCCGCTGTTACACCTGCGGGTTCGAGAGATTTCCTCGCCGGTACAGGCCGATAATTCAACCGGACGTCGTGGCCGGGGATTCTTCAAGGGGCTGGTCTGGACGGTTGTCGAGCCGGTTCGACTCATAGCCGGGTCTTTCCGCGACAGCCAGTTTCGCATGTACGCCATTTATGGAATGGTCATCACCTTTTCCATGACTGTCGGCGGGCAGTTCTTCTGGCTTAACGCATTGGAGAAAGTCGGATACAGTAAGCTCGGCGCTAACGTGGTCTTTATGGTTTGCGGATCCGCCGGCGCATTGATGATGGTTCGCTTTTGGGGAAGGCTGACCGACCGCTGGGGGCGGAGGCCGATACTTATCCTGACCACTGTGGGCGCTACCGTTTGTCCGGTCGTCTGGCTGTTTATATCTCCCGGAAATCTCGTACTGGCCTATATGCTTGGTGGGGCGGCGGCTATAGTTGCCGGAACCATGTGGAGCGGGATTAACCTTGCTCAAACCGGAATCATCCTCGGCTTTTCCGAAACCGCAGGTAAGAGCAGATACGTCGCCGCCGCCGCCATTATCACCGCTGCGGGCGGATTCGCCGGTGGGATAATCGGCGGACAGGTCGCACAATCGCTCCACGGCTTTGAGATAAGCGCCGGACAGTTCACGTGGAATAACTATCACGTGATTTTCCTGATGGCCATAGCGGCCAGGATCGGCGCGGTCTTTCTCGCTATCGGTATGCCAGACCCCGGGGCAAAACCACTGCGCGATATTATGAAACGGGCCAGATTCAACGCTTACAACAACGTAATGCCGCGATTGTTCTGGCGTCTGCGGACGCTGGGGCAACGACGCAGAAATCAAAATAAAAACGGCACGTGAATTTTTGGAAATACAGGTTTCGACGCACATATTGTCAGACGGTACAATCCGGTTATGGGTATTGAGATAGAAGTAAAATTTCGCATTTCCGACCCGGCGATAATGCGCGAGACGCTGCTCGCTGCCGGGGCGGAAGCGACGGGAACGGTGCTGGAGGAGAACACCTATTTCGACACGTCCGACGCGAGTCTCCGGCGGAGCGACTGCGGCCTGCGAATTCGCACCGCCAAACCGTCTGACGGCGGAGTCAAATGGAGCGTCCTTACTTACAAGGGTCCGCGTCGTGAAGGCGAGTTGAAAATCAGGGCTGAAGAGGAAATCATTATAAATTCGCCCGATACCGCACATGCGATACTGTCGGCATTGGGTTATTGCCCGACGATTTCATTTCAGAAGCGGCGGGAGAGTTTCCGCCTGGGGCAGGCGAGAATCGAACTGGACGAACTTCCCCGCATGGGATTCTTCCTGGAAATTGAAGCAGACGACGAAGAAACCGTCCAGGCTACACGAAAAACCCTGGGACTGGAAAACGCTCCGACAATCACAAAGACCTATGCCGCACTGGTCGCCGAACACCTCGCAGAAGAATCGTCGCGGACAAATGAACTGCGGTTCTGATACCGGGCGCACAAAGTTACTGCGATTGCAGGGTGTCCCCCATACAAGGCACATTTACTTTGTGCGCCCAGTATGAGTCATTCCGCCTTTGCGACCGTATCGGCCACAAGGTCGCCGACTTCGGTGGTGGTGAAGCCCATCTTACCGGCTGATTGTGATTTCATCTTCGGCGTAACTGCCCGAATGGCCGATTCGACGCGCTGGCCTGCGTCGGAAAGTTTTTCATCGCCGGTGTTTTGACCCGTCTCGCTCAGCAGC
>DAOVLV010000398.1 GCA_030631085.1 Planctomycetales bacterium
CACCGGCAGTTCGCGTGCGGTGCGGAGTTCGGCGATTTTATCGAGGGGGCGGTCAAGCATATTCGTCCGCGTGGTAACGAGGCTGTCGTATTCAGCCTTGGCCTGGTCAATCCGCCTGCCCATCGCGTCCATCGCTTCCTTGTACCGCTGCCACTGCTTCTCGAAGGTTCCCAGCAGTGCGATAACCTCGTCGGCGGTCTTGACGATATTGGCGTTTTCCGCAGCAGAGCGAATCACCGACAACATCGCGTACAGCGTCAAAGGCCCGCACATGACGATACGCATCTTCATCGCCTCGTCCATCAGTTGGCGGTCCAGTTCCATCGCCAGCGAATAGACCTGCTCGTTCGGAATGAACACGATGGCGTAATTGACCGTCCCGCCGGTGGGATTGATGTATCCCCGCTTGGCTGATGCCACTGTGCGGATGTGCCCGCGAACGGCAGAGATAAACTCACCGCCGGCGGTCTTCCGCTGCTCATCATCGGCATCGAGGTATCCCAATGCCTTTTCCAGCGGGAATTTTACATCCATATTGACCACAAGGTCGTTAGGCATGAAGAAAGTGAAGTCGGGTTTTCCGCTGTCCTCGGCTGCATCGGAGGATTGCTTCGTGTAGTTGACGCCCTCGACCATTCCTGCCAGTTGCAGGACGTCTTCGGTCATTCGCTCGCCCCACGCGCCGAGGCGTTTGGAACCTGCCAAGGCGTTTCGGAGCGATTCGGTCGTGCTCGACAGGGCTGACAGCGAGGTGCTCAATTGTCCGTAATGCTTCTGCCGCTCCGATTCGACCTGCTGGACGAACCCCCGAAGCCGCTCCAGACGCTCGTTCATCGCGGAGAGAGATTGGTCGATTTGTTCCTTTTTCCCCTCGATTTCGGCAACCCCGACTGCCGATTGCGCCTTGAGTGCCTGCTCGGCCAGTGTGATAATCTGCTTGCTGCTTTCGGTGATTACTTCCTGGCTGACGGCAGCGAATGCGTCCCTGCCGGCACGGGCGCGAACAGCGGAAATAATCAGAGCGATCCCCGCACCGATAATCACGCCGACGATAAATGCGATAGCGATTTCCATAGTATGTAGTTATCACCTGCGTCGCTGAAGCGAGCAGGCCAACAGATATTCCTTACGCGCGTCCGAGGTATTCGCCGCTGCGGGTATCGACTTTGACGACCTGTCCGTTTTCCACGAACGGCGGGACTTTTATCCGTGCTCCACCATCGCAGACGGCGTCTTTCAACTGGTTTGTGGCTGTTGCGCCTTTGACCTGAGGCGGGGTATCGACCACCGTCAGCTCAACCGTATTGGGCAGTTCGACCGAAATGACCTGGCCGTCCACGAAGGCTACTTCCAGTTGGATATTCGGCGCGAGGTACACTGCCTGGTCGCCGATAAGGTCGGCTGGGATGTTTATCTGTTCGTATGATTGCGGGTCCATTACGATGTGGCTGTCGCCGTCGGAGTAGAGATACTCCATCGGCTTGCGGTCGAAGATTGCCTGTTCGAGCATTTCGTCCACACGGAATCGGCCTCTGATAATCTGCCCCGTCGTGGCGTTTTTCAGCCCGATTTGCATATAACTTTGCCCCTTGCCCTTGACGACGTGTTCGGTGCTGTGGACGACCCATATTATGTTGTCGCGTGTTACACCCATCCCTTTACGAAGTTCGCTTGCCTTGATACTCATTGAATACTCCTGTTGAAAGTTACGTTCGAATCGCCCAAGTTTATCCCCCAAGGCGGACTTTTGCAATGATTCTACCTGATTTGAATGGAGGCTCGGTGCCGTGGTCGCGGTGTTTGCCTGCCCCTAGGGGGCGACCACGGCACCGGGCTGAATCTACAGCGTATGGACGACGAGTGTGTTTATCGTACCGGCTTTGCGGAGCGGCCTGCCTGATACTACGGCGATTTTGTCGCCTTTGCGTGCCCATCGGAGTCGGCGGATTTCCCTGGCGGCTACGGGTAGAATCTCTCGCGTGTGCTCGAACATTTTGACCCGTCGGGCGCATACGCCGTACGACAGGCACGCCTGCTGCATTACCCTTTCCGACGGCGTCAATGCCAGTATCGGCACGGGAAGGCGCATCTTCGACAGGGCCCGCGCAGTGTTGCCGCTCAACGTGAAGGTAACGACAGCGCGAACGGTTTCGCTGTTGACCAGTGCGTGGGTGGCGCGGGCGATGGCCAGAAGGTCGTCGGGTATCTGGTCGCCGGCGCGCCTGGACTTTCGCCCGTGCCCCGATTCGTCCAGTTCAGACAATGCCTGCTTGAAATGCCGACGCATCCGCCGGTCAGTGCGGACCTCGTCGAGGTAACGCTCGGTCCGGCTGGCGATACTGTTCATCATTCGGACCGCTCTTTCGGGG
>DAOVLV010000180.1 GCA_030631085.1 Planctomycetales bacterium
CGTCGCACCATCCCCGACAGGATTCGAACCTGTAACCTTCGGCTTCGGAGGCCGACGCTCTGTCCAATTGGGCTACGGGGACCCGATTGCCATGTTGATTTTCGCATCAGCCCGACGGTAAGTCAATAGCGTTGCGGCAGGCTTCTAAGCGGAGCGTTGCCTTCCAATGCCCAGCATCTGCCCGGCAAGTTCGGGCTGCTGATCAAGAAGTCGCAAAAAACGAAGCGCGCAACCGGAAGGGCTGGAACGACCTTGCTCCCATGCGTGAACCGTTTGGGGGGCAGCGTTTATAAGTTTGGCAAATACACCCTGACTCATGTGCAGTTTCTTCTTTCGCAAGGCAGTAATCTGCTTCGGCGTCATCGGTCGGGGCGGATCGGGCAAACTGACCGTGCGAGTCTCCAGGGTAATCTCCCCATGCGCGTGGGAAATCGCCTGTTCCAGGCCGGACTTGAGATTTTCAAAAGCCGTTTTCCCTGACATCATTTACTCCCATGTATTTTGTCCAGTTGTCGCTTGAGTTGTTTGATTATCTTCAACTCGGACTGATTAAAATCCGCTCGCTGCCCCTTACCCAACGCCGAAAGAAGGTAAGTTACACCGGCATCGGGATAATCCGCAAAAAGAACACGAACGCCGCCAGTCGCTTACCACGACCTGCTGCGCCACAGCGTATCTTCTTTACCCCGCCGGTTGCCGGCACTATCGCTCCGTAACCTTGCATTACCTGTTTTTCCATCTCACGAACTTGTTCATCCGATACGCCATTGGCCTCAAATGCCTGCCTGACCTGACCGCTCTCGACAAATTCTCGCTTCATCAGTCCAATTCCCGCTATACTAATTATTAGTATAGCGCACATTCGGGGAACAAGCAAGTAATAATATAAAAAGTCCGGAAAATATCCCCGTCATACCGCCAGTTGGAATAGTTGGTACTGACCGGTGTTTTTGTTGCCCGAGTTTCGTAACGACATTTCGACGGTTTTGTCGATTGGGGCGTTGACGCCGGTAATTAAATCGCTTACAGTCCGTCGGACGTAAGGGGTCGCGTGAATCCCTCTGCAAATTGGTAAAAAAGATAAAACTGGAACCGATATTCAAATGACTGAAGAAACCAAAAACGCACCGGAACAGGATACGCCCGCAGACGACAGCGTCGCTGTGGACAATAACACCGAAGCCGTCGAGTCCGAAGAACCCAAACTTCCCGATAACACGGTAACGACCGAAGACGTCGGAACACTGAAGAAGAAGGTTACCATCCAGGTGCCGCGAGAAACAATCGACGCGAAATTCGACGAGATGTTCGGCGAACTCAACAGGACGGCCCAGGTGCCGGGCTTCCGTATCGGACACGCCCCGCGACGACTCATCGAAAAACGCTTCGGTAAAGACGTAGCCGACGACGTTCGCAACGCCATCGTCGGCGAAGCACTCAGCGACGTGCTGGAAAATGCCGATTTCAAGACCATCGGCGAACCGGAAATCAAACTCGACGAGATTGAACTTCCAGAAAAAGACGACATGACCTTCGACTTCGAGGTGGAAGTCATGCCGGAATTCGACCTGCCGGAATACAAGGGAATCGAGATCAAACGCCCCGCCGTCGAGATTACCGATGAGCACGTCGAGCAATTCCTGAACAATTACAGGCAGCGATACGGGCGGCTTAAGCCAACCGATACGCCCGCTGAAGACGGCGACCTGATTATCGCCGACGTGAAAGTTACCGGCGATGGTATCGACCAGGACCAGCCTAACGCCGAACTCCGCGTAGCCCCCGCCCAGATCGAAGGCATCATCGTCGAAGACCTTCCCAAAGTGCTCGCCGGTAAAAAGATCGGCGACTGTCCGTCCGTGAAGGCCACAGTACCGGCCGCCCATCCAAACGAGGACTGGCGGGAAAAGGAAGTTACCATCACGTTCGATATCAAAGAAATCAAACGCCTGGAACTTCCGGAACTGAACGAGGAATTCGCCAAACAGGAAGGGTTCGACTCGCTGGATGAAATGCGCGAGGCATTCCGCGAGAGATTCCAGGCCCGCGCCCCATTCGAGCAGCAGCGGGCGATGGAGGACCAGGTTCGAGGCTTCCTGATAGAAAACACCAGTTTCGATCTGCCCGAAGGACTCTCGCAGCGTTACGCCAGCCGACTGCTGATGAGGCGGTCCGTGGAGTTGATGAACTCCGGCGTACCGAAGGAACAAATCACCCAAAACCTCCAGGAACTCCAGGCCGCCGCCACCGAACAGGCTGCCGGCGAACTGAAACTCTCGTTCATCCTCGGCAAACTGGCTGAAGCAGAGGAAATCGAAGTGGGCGAAGGCGAAATCAACGCCCGAGTCGCCCAGATCGCCGCTCAGTATAACCGACGACCCGAACGCCTGCGGCACGAATTGGAAAGCGAAGGAAAACTCGACCACCTCGTTACCGCGATAATAGAAGAAAAAGCCATCGCGAAGGTGCTGGAACAAGCCAATATCGTCGATGCCGAAACAGAAGCAATCAGCGATCAGCCGTCAGCAAAAGATAAAAAGAAAACCGACAAGGACAAGAAAAAGAAATAGATAGCAGAATTACCCGCTATTCTTCTTCAGAATTAGAGGAAATCAAAGAACATGGCATATACCGAATACGCCCGGCAGCGTGAAATGACGCTGGAAGAACGCCTCGCCGAAGAGCGAATCGTCTTTCTCTGGGGTGAGATCGCCCCACCTACCGCAGGTTCGCTGATAATGAGGCTGCTGGAACTGCACTCAAAAGCACAGAACCGGGACATCCACCTGTATATAAATTCGCCCGGCGGGTCCGTCGATGACACGCTGGCAATCTACGATACGATGCAATTCCTCGAATGCGACGTAGCCACATATTGCGTCGGACAGGCAGCCAGCGGAGCCGCAATTATTCTCGCGTCAGGCACAAAAGGGAAACGCTTCGCCTTGCCCCACTCGAAAATAATGATCCACCAGCCTTGGGGCGGCGTTACCGGACAGGCGTCCGACATCCAGATTCAGGCAGAGGAAATCCTCAAGGCCAAGCGGATGCTCAACGAAATCCTGGCACAACACACCGAAAAAACCGTCAAGCAGATCGAAGACGAAACCGAACGCGACCGATACCTCACGCCCACAGAAGCAAAAGACTACGGAATTGTGGACGAGATCGTATCGGCCACCACGCAAACCACAAAAAAGAAGAAAAAATAATCAGGTGAAACGATGGAAAACCAGCATCTAGTACCGATCGTAGTTGAAAAGACAGGCAGAGGTGAGCGGAGTTACGACATCTTCTCCCGTCTGCTGCGGGACCGTATCGTATTCATCGGCGGGCAAATTGACGACGACCTCGCCAATCTCGTCGTCGCGCAACTTCTGTTCCTGTCAAACGAAGACACGAAGTCCGACATCAACATCTACGTCAACTCGCCCGGTGGGAGCATATCGGCAGGTATGGCGATCTACGACACCATGCAGTTCGTCAGATGCGACGTCTCGACCGTCTGCGTAGGTATGGCCGCTTCGATGGGCGCGCTGCTGATGGCGGCGGGTACCGACGGGAAACGGACCATCCTTCCCAACAGCCGGGTTCTTATCCATCAACCACTCATTCGCGGCGTCCTTACAGGACCCGCAACCGAACTGGACATCGAAGCCCGCGAAATCATCCGCCTGCGAAAAAGACTTTACGAAGTCATGTCAAAACATACAGGCCAACCAATCGAGCAGATCGAGCACGATTGCGACCGTAACAAGTGGCTGAACGCCGAAGAGGCGGTCAAGTATGGCTGCGCCGACAGAATTCTCCAGCACATGCCTCAAACGGCATCAGAGAAAAAAGAAAAATGAGACGCACGTCTTCCAGGACGAAGTTGCCGGCAACGATATGTCTTTGTCTCGTCGGCGCTCTTACCGCAGGCTGTGCTCCACCACCGCAAACTCCAACACCCGCCACCCTGCTCCGCCAATGCCGGATGGAAAACGAAAAACTCAAAACCGACATCCAGGATATGCAAATGGAACTGCTGGCCCGCCAGAAGCAGATACAGACCCTTCAGGGCCTCGGCGAGAAGCGGCTTGAGTTGCTGTTCAGCGTTACCAACATCAAACTCGGGAAATACACTGCCGGCGTGAACCTCGACGATAAGCCGGGCCACGACGGTGTCCGCATCTATCTGACGCCAATCGATGCCGACGGACACGCAATCAAAGCGGCAGGCGCGGTAAAAATCCAACTGTTCGACCTGGCGGCCAAAGCCGGCGAAAACCTCGTATCCGCCTGCGATTTCCCCGTAGATAAAATCGCCGAGCGATGGTCAGCCGGCTTTATGACATACCACTACCGCTTCGAATGCCGCTGGAAAACCCCGCCCAAACACGACGAAATAACCGTCCGCGTCGAATTCACCGACTACCTCACCGGCAAAACCTTCACCACCCAAAAAGTCTGCGAAATCAAACTGATGGCTCCAACTACCCAGCCGGGGAAATAACCCCCTCTTCTATTCCAGTAAAATCGTTTTTGCGCACGCAGCCAGGCTCCACATTATTATCCCTCCCGTCGAGATGAAGGCGAGCATGCCCCATTGACCGCAAAGCGACTCCACCACCAGGCATGCAGCCACTTCACCTGTGATGAGTATCATCAGTACAGGCAGGAGGATCGTTCTCCCGGCCAGGCCGCAATCCTCGCCCAGTTTCCGGGCAACCGCATAACCAACCGGCCACCCGACGGCAGCGGTAACAATCAACGATAGGATCAGCATTGACCAGTGCGCCGGCAGGTATCTGTCGATATGCCAGATGATGAAGTACAACACCACTCCCACGAAAATCGACCCCACCGCCGTACGATAGCCAGCCTTGCCAAGAGCAATCATCCAGCCGCGTGCAGGTGTCCATTCGTTTGGGTCCATAATTCACCCTTTCGGCAAAAAAGGCGCAGGCTTCGTCCCGGACTATGGCCTACACCAGGATTAATTTCGCGAAACAGGCGACCCATCCCCAGAGGATCATCACGCAGAACGGTACGATCAGCATGGCCGGCGAGATGCCCCGCAGCGCAGCGGCCAGGTAGCACGCGCCGACCTCCGCAGCCGTTACCATTACAAGCATCGGAAGCAGCAGCAA
>DAOVLV010000053.1 GCA_030631085.1 Planctomycetales bacterium
GAAAGCCCTGGCCGATAAGGCAGCTGGCGAACTGGCGAAAGGGAAAAAATTCGACGACGTCGCCAAAACCTTAAGTCGAGGCCCAATGGCATCGTCCGGCGGGACCTGGCCTCTGATGGAAAAGGGAAGTTTCCGCGCCGAGGCCGTCGAGGAAACCGCCTTCGCCCAGGGAACCGGACGAACGAGCGGGATTATCGAAACCCCCGGGGGGTTCTACATCGTCAGAACGCTGAGTATCAAGCCGGGCAAAAAATCCTCATTCGAGGATGTCGCCGAAACAATCGCCGCGAAACTTCGCCAACAACAGTTCGGCAAACTCGCCCATGACTATCGCGTCAAACTGTACACCAAAGCAGTAATCATCGCACCCGAACGCTTCGAACGCATCGCACTCGAAAAAACCGTCCAAAAATACAAAAAGTAAAATTGCATCCGGCGAAAAATTCTGCCCGCACGGCAGATTTCCCCAGCGAAAAAAAATAACATATAAGTCTTGACAATCCCGCTTTGCGATGAGATAATCCCTCTCATTACTAAGGACAGTGGGTTTTGAAGTGGAAAATGTTTCCCGTCCCGCTGGGAAGGTTCGGGTGGCATCCGGACGTATTTGTAGGATTTACAAGGCAGTGTCATACCTTTACGAGAGTCTTCAGCCTTCTCGGCAATTCCCGTACGGTGGGTTTTTGCATGCTCCTGCGTATCTTTTGCAAATCCGATTACGCCAATTTGCATAAGGAGCCGATTCATGGCTACCGGTACAGTAAAATGGTTCAACAGCACCAAGGGTTACGGATTCGTTACATCTGAAGATGGACAAGATGTATTCGTACACCACAGCGACATCCAGGGCGAAGGATTCAAGACTCTGGATGAAGGACAGGCCGTCGAGTTCGACATAACTGAAGGCCCCAAAGGCCCCAAGGCCGCCAACATCCGGAAGATCTAGTTTTTTAAAAGATCTTTCTCGCGAAAAATTGACACCGTCCGCTCCGGTACACCTGTACCAGTGTGGTCGGTGTCTTTTTTGCGCCTACGTCGAAAGATAGGGAGTAGGCCATAGGGCGTAGGGCGTAGGGAAAAACAGAAAAAACAGATTCTGTTGTTCCCTATTCCCTGGTCCCAAATCCCTAGTCCCTATTCGTTGGATTGTGATTGGCCTGGCGGGCAAGGGCGAACAGGAGGTCTGAAAGGCGGTTGAGGTATCGAAGTGCGCCCGAGGCCTCGTGAGGCTCATCGTTTCGCAGGTCCAATGCCGCCACCACGGCGCGTTCCGCCCGACGGGCGATTGTCCGCGCCAAGTGCAGCCGGCAGGCAAGTTCGCATCCGCCCGGAAGGATAAAATCCTTCAACTCCGGTAATTCGCCGCAAATCGCGTCAATTCGCTTCTCCATCCGAGCCACCGCCTCGTCGAGCGGAGCGGGTGGCACAGCGCCGACGGAAAACAGTTCAGCCTGAACAGGTTCGAGAGCATCAACGACCGAAGCGTCCCCAGCCCGCCCGGCTTCGACCAGGCAAAAACCGATAGCGGCATTGAGTTCGTCCAGACTGCCGACAGCCGAGAAGCGAGCATCATCTTTCCTCGCCTTCCCGCCACCCCCCGGCAACGACGCAAACCCCCCGTCGCCTGTTTTTGTGTACAGTTTCATCGCTTCTATTCTACAAAATCTAGTCTGATGTTGTAACGGGGCTTGCAATAGTTTTTTTTCGATACATGCACCCAAAGGAAATTCCGAGAAGCCACAAGGCAATCACAAGCACGATCAGTATCAGTATCCGGCGATAAAGCCATTCCGTAGATGTACTACATTGACTCACATCGTCAACTTCACCAAAATGCTCTCTGCATTCCAGCCAATTCTCACCCCCAATAAAACCGTCTCTCTCAATGTCCAGCATCGCTTGCAACACCAGGGCTATTTCCTTCTCTACATTAGGTTTCTCGACGTCGATCCCCCAATCCTGCAGGAACTTTCCAAGCCCGACAGAATCCAATGGCGATGAGGAAGAGAATGTGGTTCCGTCCTCAGTTACATAATGATACTCGCGGCCCGGAAGGGTTACGGTCAGATTACCTTCTGAACCATCGGTTCGGCGCAGACGCAACATCATCTTGACCAATGTATTCTCGTCGCGTGTTGTGCCAGGAGAGAAAATGTCCCGCTTCTCGAGCACAATTGAAAGCCCCGCATATGCTTGCGAGAGAGGTCTACGCATGCTGTTTTCAGTTGTACTCACACTTGTCCAGTAACCAACAATACTCGAGGTAAACATGCCGATCTCAATACACAGAAGCGTCCAGAGCACTACCAGCGACGCCGTGGAGATGTTCCCACGACCCCCAACCCACCACCGAAATACACGATACATCAGAATCGTATGCAAGAGCAGCAGGATCGGAAAAATGAAGAACCAATACCTCAAATACCTCATTCGACACCTATCCATTCTCAGGGATTAAAATTAAAAGACCGGAGCATTTAATTTCGAATCTTCCATCACCCGTCTTTGTACACAGTTTCATCGCATCCATTCTACAAAACCCCGTCCGAACAATCCAACAACGGGCAAAAGATAGTGAATTGGGGCAATCCCCTTCTCTTCATCGCTTTTTTTTCCTGGCTGGCTTCTTCTTGCGTTCTTCGTACTCTGTCGCGTAGCCGATGGGTTTTCGTTTGGGTTCCGGCAGCGGCTCCATGAGTTGCCGTATGGCTTCGACCAGGGCGAGAATCTGGTGGTCATGTTTTTGGAGGCCTCGCTCCAGTTCCGCGAGTTTCCGGGCCAATTGCTTATGGGTCGAGAGCATTTCCCGGAGTTTTACGAATGCCCTGACGACGTACACGCTTACCTTGGCGGCCTGTTCGGTGTTCAGCACGCTTGCAGCCATGATGGCTCCGTGTTCGGTGAAGGCATAGGGTAAAGCCGCAGAAAATTTCAGCCTTGAGAGGTGATCACAAATTGTGACCACAAAGCGTTACTTATACCAAGTGTTCCATCTCCGCATCTTGCCTTGAGAGGTGGTCGCAAATTGCGACCACCTTGGGGATTAAGGGAACGGAGCGCTTTATTTCAAACCTCTCCGTTCCCCATCGCCGGGCGGGAAAAAACATCTCCAAAATGTTCCTTTATACTGGCGAAAACGTCCTGAATCTGCGAGAATACCAAGACCTGTTGAAGTGCCGCAAAGAAGGGCAATTCTTCACAAAAGCAGACACTATTTCAGAGGAGAATTTATGGTGGCCAAGGATTCGGCCGGTAAGAAAACCAAGCCCGTGTACGACGAGAGCAAAATCAAGGTTCTCGAAGGGCTTGAGGCTGTTCGTAAGCGTCCGGGGATGTACATCGGCGATACCACTCCGCGAGGGCTGCATCACCTCGTGTGGGAACTCGTCGATAACGCCATCGACGAAGCAATGGCCGGAAGGTGCAGCAACATCACCGTCCGGATAAACGCCGACGGTTCATGCACAGTCATCGACGACGGCGTAGGCATACCCGTGGGGCCTCACCCGACGCTGAAAATTTCCACGCTCGAAGTGGTAATGTGCAAACTGCACGCCGGCGGAAAGTTCGACCATGATTCCTACAAGGTTTCCGGCGGGCTGCACGGCGTCGGAGCCTCGGTAGTCAACGCGCTGAGCGAATGGATGGAAGTGGAAGTCTGCCGCGATGGGCAGGTCTATTTCATGGAGTTCCAGCGGGGCAAGAGGCAGGCGAAACTCAAAAAAATCGGCAAGAGGAAAAAGTCCGGAACGCAGATTACGTTCATGCCAGATTCGGAAATCTTCCCCGATAAGAAACTTCGCTACGAAGTGCTCTCGACCCGCCTGCGCGAACTGGCGTACCTGAACGAAGGGCTGAAGATCAAACTGATCGACCAGACCGACGAGAAGGAAGACGTCTTCCAGTTCAACAAGGGCCTGCTGGCGTTTGTCGGACACCTCAACGAAGGCAAAGACACGCTGCATCGCCCCATCGTCATCAAAAAGGAAGACGAAAAGACCATGCTCGCGCTGGAACTGGTGCTCCAGTACAACGACGGATACAGCGAGACCGTCTTCACCTTCGCCAACAATATCCACACCATCGAGGGCGGAACGCACCTTTCGGGTTTCCGCTCGGCCCTGACCAGAACACTCAATGCCTACGCCCGAAACGCAAAACTGCTGAAGGAAAAAGATAAAGTACCCTCCGGCGACGACCTGCGCGAAGGAATGACTGCCGTTATCTCCGTAAAAGTCGCCGAACCGCAATTCGAAGGGCAAACCAAGACAAAACTGGGAAACAGCGAGGTCGAAACATTCGTAACGCAGACCGTCAACGAACAACTCGGAACCTGGCTGGAGGAGCATCCCCGCGAAGCCAAGCGGGTTATCACCAAGGGCGTCCAGGCGCAACTGGCGCGCGATGCAGCCAGAAAGGCACGTGACCTTACACGACGAAAAGGCGCCCTTGCCGGAGGCTCGCTGCCGGGGAAACTCGCCGACTGCCGAAGCAAAGACGTCGCAAGCACCGAACTGTTCCTGGTCGAAGGCGATTCAGCCGGCGGGCCTGCGAAGCAGGGAAGAAATTCGGCTACACAGGCGATCCTGCCGCTACGGGGAAAAATCCTCAACGTCGAGAAAGCGCGCATCGACAAAATACTGTCGTTCAACGAAATCAGATACATGGTTTCGGCGCTGGACTGCGGCATCGGAAACGACGAGGTGAACGTCAGCAAGTGCCGATACGGGAAAATTATCATTATGACCGATGCGGACGTTGACGGCTCGCACATACGCACGCTGCTGCTGACGTTCTTCTTCCGCCACATGAAGCCGCTGATCCTCAACGGACGAATCTTCATCGCCCAGCCGCCGCTGTACCTCGTTACACGAAAAAAACACAAGGAATACGTCCTCAACGAATCCGCTATGCGGAATACGCTGATTAACCTGGGGCTGGATGGAACATCATTCCAAATCCGCAGCGAAAACGGAAAACAGAAAAAAACCGAAATCAAGGGCGCGAAACTACGCGAACTGGTGGAACTCCTCGACGAACTGGCAGAGAAAATACACATCCTCGAACGACGAGGGTTGAGTTTCGCGGGCCTGATGGGCAACAGGGAACAGAAGAAACTACCGACGCACTGGCTGGTCCTCGACGGGAAAGACATCTTCTGTCACACCCAGAAGGCCTTCGACGAGACACTTAGCAAGTACACCGATACGCTCATTGAGGATGAATCCGACCTCAACGGAGCAGGTAACGGCAATGGCAATGGTAACGGAAATGGTAACGGTAACGGGACAAGTGGCCGGCCCAGACTCCAGAAGAAGGCCGAACTCCACGAGGTCAAAGACATCGAAAAGATCATCTCCAAGCTCGCCACACGGGGGCTTGACATCGACGATTATTTCCTCACCCGCGAAGAGTCCGTTACGGGCGAGAAGCCGCCGGCGCGATTCGCCCTCGTCAGCGACGACGCCACCATCGAGGTGGACAACATCGCGGGCATAACCGCCTCCATACGCGAACTCGGCTCCAAGGGCATGGAAATCCGGCGTTTCAAGGGCCTGGGCGAAATGAACGCCATCCAGTTGTGGGAAACCACGATGGACCCGGAGGTGCGGACGCTCCAGCGAGTCCGGGCAGAAGACGCAGAGGAGGCAGAAAGAATGTTCTCCGTCCTCATGGGTAGCAACGTCGAACTCCGCCGCGAATTCATCGAAACCCACGCACTCGAAGTAAAAAACCTCGATGTGTGATTGGCCGCAGAGACGCAGAGAGCGCAGAGTATAAGGGTTTTCAAAGACAAAAACCTTCGCGCGGCGGTGGGTGGCGTGGTCGCGTTTTGCGGGTCAATGCGAAAGAGGCGCGGGCAAGTTTGCCCGCCCTACTTACTTCAAGACGGAATACATGGTTCTTGTAAGCAATTGAAACTATTGAACTTATAACCGGACAGTAGTGTAGTGAAACAGCAAATGTATGGGGATAGCAACTATGGCAGTCCTTACTGAAGAACAGAAGCGACGTGCGATTGAGGTAATGAACGAGTACTTAGCAGTGCCACCAAACCCTGATGGTAGCGGAACACTGCTCGAACGGCAAGCGGCTCGGGATAGTAAGCGTGTGCACTTCATCAGTACATTATTTAAGGGAATGGTACAAGAATACCTGATAGGCAAGATTCCATTGGCGGATTTCAAGTCAAACGTAGACAGCCTCAATAAGCAGCATGAGTATTGGGGTTTCAAGGGCATCAAAGGGCAGATGTTTTTCAATATGATCTTCAATCGTGCAGAGGACATGTATGAGCTAGGCGAAGAACTCAAAGCCGCCATTGCCATACCCAACAGTGAGGACATGGCCCGTAGCCGGATCGAGACCTTTACCAATTACGTAAAACGAATAGGCGATGAGCATGTTGAAGGTGGAGGTTCCAAGCACGGTAGGCCGAAGATTGGAAGCATTCCGTTTTTTCTATCCTACTTCTGGCAGATTCAGGACCATGAGACCTGGCCTGTATATTACACCAACAGCGTAAATACCATATTAGACCTCAATCTATGGACACTAACAGGGGACTTGGCCGCTGACTATATTACATATAAGCACATTCACGAGGAACTTGCGGAACTCTTCAGCAAGACAAGCGGGCACAGGTTTGGATTGTATGATGTCGAGCATGTGTTCTGGTTCAAGGGTGGCAACCCCTGTGGTGGTGATAAGCTGCTACCTAAAGATGGAACAACGGTACTCACAGGTGAGTCAATGACGAGCGTAATGGACTCGGAGACAATTTTGCGTCTTCCTGAAAGCCATGTCCCACCGGTTGTATCTATCCTGCCGAAAATGGCCCGCAATGAGAATGAATTAATTGATGCGGCTAAGACTTCCGGTACAAGTCTAGAGAGAGCCTTCGAAAAGAATATAAATGCGGCTTTTACGATTCTGGGCTACGAGACCAAACTCTTAGGACAAGGCAGCGGTCGAGTTCCAGACGGGACTGCTGTGGAGATGGACAACTCCTACGCGATCTTGTGGGATGCCAAGATTCGCACCAATGGTTATAGCATGGGTACTGATGACCGGACAATTCATGAATATATTGTCACACAAAGCAGACAAATGCGAAAGCGGTCTCTACGAAACATCTACTATCTGGTCATCTCAAGCGAGTTCGAGGATGATTACGATGATCCGATTCGCTCACTCAAAATGGAGACAGACGTAAGTGAGGTATGCCTTGTCGAAGCGGCTGCTCTTGTGGCAATTGTAGACGCCAAGTTACGCACCCCACAAGAGATCACGTTGGGTCCAGACGGGCTGCAACGGCTATTCAGCACAAGTGGGATTATCACCGCGGACTCAGTACGCAAGACTCTGGGATAAATACGTAAACCAAAACATGGCAATGACAACAACCGGGGCGGTTTCCGATTTTTTTGTAGCGTATTGAAACAGAGCCGAACGGTTTATCGTGAGCAGAGCCGAACGGCAAAGCCGGTGTCGGGCACCGGTTTCCGATCATGCCGCATGGACCGTAACATAATCGCTTTCGGTCGTAGGCTCCGGTACAGGCTCACCGTCCTCAGTCATGCCGCGGATGTGCAAGTCGATGGCTTCGGCAATAAGACGCTTGGTTTCTTCTAAAGTATCTCCACAAGCGATACATCCCGGCAGGTCCGGCACATACGCCGAGTAGTTACTGCCTTCGGCCTTCTCAATACAAATCAGGTATTTTCTTTCCATAGGACACATTAGTTTTCTCACCTCAAACCTGCTTGCTTCAACACACTGTTCAGTGTCTTGGGATGCACGTCCTGGCTGGGCTTGCCGGCAATTGTTACTCTCCCTTTTTTCACCGGATGCTTGTACTGCCGATGGCTACCCTTCTGCGTTATCTGGACCCACCCGTCTTTCTCGACAAGCCTTATTATTTCCCGAATCTTCATTCTTTATTCTGCAATCACACTATAAACATTATCGTCTTTTGACGGTGTTTTGTCAAGATAGACACTATCGTGCAAATCAAGTGGCTTGACAAATCGGACGGGGTAGTCTGTACTTCAATATAGGAGATTGCCATGACTGCTACAGCCAAATTGTTTATGAACGGGGGTAGTCAGGCTGTCCGGTTGCCGAAGGAGTTCCGCTTTGAAGGCGACGAGGTTTGCATCAAACGGGTCGGCTCGTCGGTGATCCTCTTTGAAAAGGATCGGGCGTGGGATTTGCTGCGCGAAGCGTGTGGTCAGGTAACGGATGATTTCATGGCCGACGGTCGTGACCAGAGTGGTCCCGTCGAGCAAAAGAAGCCGCTGTGATCCGCCCATGCCTTTTCGGTCGGCTGTACGCTTGTAACCAATAACCAGCGCGAATTCAGCCGCGTGGATGGACTGACGGTCGAAAACTGGACGTAACCGTTCAGGCGTAAGAAGAAAGGTGGGACTTCGCTTCCCATAGGGACACTATGTGCCGCTTCGTCCCAGCCTACAGCTAGCCGCGAGTGGGAACGAGCGAGCACACAATTCACTGGCATCGGGACAACCAAAGCCAGCAGATGAGCGGAGCGAATCTGCTGGAAAATTTTCTGTCCGAACTGATTACCGGCCGATTCGCTCCGCTCATCTGCCGGCTTTTGATTATGACTTGATCGCGCTGTGTTCACGTTTGCGCGCGCAAACGTGAACGTAAAAATCGGGGAGATGAAAAAAAATAAAAAAATAATTTCGTTGGCCCCCAAGGACTTATGCCGTCGCAATCCGTTTTGTGTTCGCGTTTGCGCGCGCAAACGCGAACGCAAAAGTTGATACAGAGACGCGAAATAGAAGCGTCGATTCTTCTTCAAAAGTGAACAACAGGCAGAGCACTGAAAAGCGTCGTGTAGGGAAAGAGCGCCATAGCCGGTGC
>DAOVLV010000400.1 GCA_030631085.1 Planctomycetales bacterium
CCGAGCGCCGGCGGCTGTGAAATTCCGGCTTCGATTCTCGTCCAGTTTGAATCCTATCGGAATGGGCATGTCGTGGATCGGCGGCCTTGCCTTGGCGATCAGTTCGATCGGTGGGGCTACTTCGCGATACCCGCCGGAGGTCGTGTCCAGTTTTTTATCACTGTCGCTGCAACCCGCCGACAACATAACCAACACTGCCGCTAATGTTAATCCTGTCAGTCTTAATGTGGTCATCATAATGACCTCCTCATTAACCAGTGGCATAGATTGCCGATTTTAACGGAATTGTCAAGAAAATGCTTTGATATTTAAACTTATCGGCGTAAAGCGTTCTTTATGATGAGATGGCGGGATTGTTGCATTGTCCGAATCGGTGCGGCATAATTCTCTCACAAGGCGGACACTTATGACTTTGACGCAGAAACCAGACAAAATCGAGGATCTTATCGGCCCGCTCGACGAGGTCTTCGGATTCCACGCTTTCAGGCCCAACCAGGAAGAAATCATCCGCGCGATCCTGACCCGACGCGACGCCTTTGCCGTGATGCCCACCGGCGGGGGGAAATCGCTGTGCTATCAACTACCGGCCCATTTGCTGGGCGGAACCTGTATCGTCATCAGCCCGCTCATTTCACTGATGAAGGACCAGGTCGATGCCGTCAGGGACAACGGAATCCGTGCGGAGTATTTTAACAGTTCATTGAACGGTTTGCAGCGATCGGAGGTGCTTCGAAGACTTTCAGGCGGCGAGCTGGACCTTCTTTACGTAGCCCCCGAACGATTTGCAATGGACAGTTTCCTGGCGACCCTGAAGGCTGTTCCGGTTTGCTTTTTCGCCATTGATGAGGCGCACTGCATTTCCGAGTGGGGGCACGATTTCAGGCCTGATTATCTCTCGCTTTCGCTGATAGTGAAACATTTCCCGGATGTTCCGGTGGCGGCATTCACAGCCACCGCAACGAAACGGGTGCAACGGGATATTATCGACAGGCTCGCCCTGCGGGATCCGCACACTGTGCGGGCGTCGTTCGACCGGCCTAACCTGTTTTACGAGGTCGCCGACAAGGACGACGTGGACCGGCAGATACTGTTGTTTCTCCACAACCGTCGCGATGAATCCGGTATTATTTATCGCACCACCCGCGCCGACGTCGAAGGCACTGCCGCGTATCTCGCCTCCCAGGGCGTCAAGGTCCGCCCCTATCACGCCGGCCTGGACAGCGAAACGCGGAAGAAAAATCAGGACGCCTTCAACCGCGACGAAATCAATGTCATCGTAGCCACCATCGCTTTCGGTATGGGTATCGACAAGTCAAACGTCCGGTTTGTCGTTCACGGCGACCTGCCCAAAAACATAGAAAGTTATTATCAGGAAACAGGCAGGGCGGGGCGCGACGGTGAATCGGCGCACTGTCTTCTATTCTTCGGGCGGGGCGATACTTCCACGATTCGCTACTTCATCAACCAGATGGAGGATGAAGCCCAGCGTTCCATCGCTTCAGGCAAACTTGGTGAAATGGTCCGGTATGCCACTGCCAATGCATGCCGACGACGACAACTTCTTGACTATTTCGGCGAAACGCTCGAAGTCGATAATTGCGGCACATGCGATGTGTGTACGAGTAGCACCGAACAGGCCGATGCCACCACCGAATCGCAGATTATCATGTCGGCCATCCTTCGCACGGGACAGCGTTTCGGCGCTGCCCACGTCGTGGACGTTGTAACCGGCGCGAATACGAAGAAAATTCGAGACTTGAGGCACAATGAAATAAAAACCTACGGAGCCGGGGAGGACAAAGACAAACGGTTTTGGCGCAGGATTATCGACGACCTTCTCGCGCAGAAATGCCTCATCCAGACGGAGGGGCAATATCCTGTTTTGCAGGTTACGCTGCGCGGACGCGAGGTGCTCTTCGGCAGGGAAGAGTTTTACATTATCAGGCGACCCGAAACCCAAGGCCACGGGCGATCGGCAGTTACAGATGATTATAACCGGGAACTCTTTGAGCAGTTGCGGTCGGTCAGGACACGACTTGCCGCCGAGCAGAACGTGCCGCCGTTCGTTATCTTCTCCGACAGAACGCTGCACGAACTGGCCTGTTATTTTCCCGTTACGCCGGACGAAATGCGCCGCATTACCGGTGTGGGAGATATGAAACTTCAACGCTACAGCGACGATTTCCTTCCGCCGATTCAGGCCTTTGTAGAATCAAACCCTCAACTCAAAAGCAGTGTCCCGCCTCTGCCTGAACCACGCGCGCCCAGGCAGGTCAAATCGTCGGCGGGAACGACTTTCAACACTACCTGGCAGATGTTGAAGGAGGGTTTGGACCGGTCGCAGATTGCCGAGAGGCGTGGGCTGACG
>DAOVLV010000345.1 GCA_030631085.1 Planctomycetales bacterium
GACGACACAAGCGAGTATGTACGACGTCCTTACCTCCGATACGCCACTTACTCGCGCCGCCGTCGGCATTGAGGAGAATCTGACAGTCGTCCCGTCGGTAATCGACCTTGCAGCCGCCGAGGTCGAACTCGCCGGGGCAGTCGGGCGCGAGCAGATCCTCCGCGACCGTATCACCGAAGAAAATCTACCGTACGATCTTATAATAATTGACTGCCCGCCAAGCCTGGGCCTGCTGACGCTCAACTCGCTTGCGGCGGCGGACGAAGTCCTTATCCCGCTCCAGCCTCACTTCCTCGCCCTCCAGGGACTCGGACAACTCCTGGAGACCGTCTCGCTGGTGCGCCGTCGGATCAACCCCGCCCTGACCGTCGCCGGCGTAATCTTCTGCATGTTCGAGACCGGAACCCGCCTGTCGGGCGAAGTAGTCGATGACGTGCGAAACTTTTTCGCATCCGCACGAGGCGGCGACGCGCCGTGGTCGCGGACGCATATTTTCCAGACTCGCATCCGACGCAACGTCAAACTCGCAGAGTGCCCCAGTTACGGAACGACCATCCAGAATTACGACCCGTTGAGCCACGGGGCTGAAGACTACGCCGCTCTGGCAGATGAATTCCTGACCGCATTTATTAACGACAACGAAAATAACGCCGAGCAGACGGAGCAGGACACCGCTATCGAGGTCGGTGAACCGGCTGTCGCCGGTGATGAAGTCGCCGCCGAGCTTATCGAACCGCAGGCCGCTCAATCCGCCGATACGCCACAATGACCAGACCTTCGCACATCATGCGCCGTCGGTTAGTCCTGTCGGCCTGTATTATCGTCTGGGCCGGCGCGCTTATCGCCACTCACATCCCCGCCGAACGACTGCCGAGGGTGGGCGGCTCCGATAAGTTGCTCCATGCCGCCGGTTACTTCGTCATTTCCGGTCTGTTCTGGTTGACGTTGCGGGTTCACGGAGTTGCAGGGGCGAAACGCATCACCCTCATCTTTTTCACGATGCTCGCCTACGCTGCAATTGACGAGATAACCCAGCCACTGGTCGGAAGGGGGAGTTCCATCGGAGATTGGCTGGCGGACATAACGGGCACGATCATCGCGCTGATACTGCTGGAACTGCTGACATTGGCCAGATCATGGTCGCCGCGACGGACGAAGTAACTCGCATAAAGAGAATATTGAATATTGAACAAAGAATTTTGAATTACGAAGTAAAAAAAAACATTCCTCATAGGCGTATTGTTTCTTTTTGTTTCTTTTACTTCGAAATTCGACATTCTTTGTTCAATATTCAATATTCTTTCTTTTACCTACGCCCTATGCCCCACACCCTCTAGCCTGCTCATTCTCCGTATCCAGCCTCCGCCACTTCTATCGCCTTGAGCAGCGCCTTGGCCTTGTTTATGGTTTCGTCGTACTCGCGGGCGGGTTCGGAGTCCGCAACGATACCCGCGCCGACCTGGACATAAACCTTCCCACCGGTAATCACCATCGTCCGCAGCGCGATGCAGGTGTCCATGTTCCCGCCGAAATCGACATATCCGACCGCGCCGGCGTAAGGGCCTCGACGGGTCGGCTCCAACTCGTCGATGATCTCCATCGCGCGGACCTTCGGCGCGCCGCTGACCGTCCCGACAGGCAATGCCGCCCGAAGCGCGTCGAAAGCCGTCTTTCCTTCAGCCAGTTTACCTTTGACGTCCGAGACGATGTGCATCACGTGGCTGTAACGTTCAATCGTCATCACGTCGGACAATTCGATTGTGTTCGGTTCGGCCACTACTCCGACGTCGTTACGCGCCAGATCGACCAGCATGATGTGTTCAGCCCGCTCCTTCTCGTCTCCGAGCAGTTCCGCCTCCAGCGCGTCGTCTTCGTCTTCGGTCGCTCCTCGCGGGCGGGTTCCAGCCAGCGGGCGGGAAGTTACAATCCCGTCCTCGACCCGGCAGAGTATCTCAGGCGACGACCCCACCAGCGTTACCTCCGGCGTCGTCATGAGGAACATGAACGGCGACGGATTGACCACTCTCAACGCCCGGTAAATGGCCAACGGCGACGCCCCGGTCGAAACCGCCAGACGCTGTGAAAGTACCACCTGGAAGATGTCTCCGGCGCGGATGTATTCCTTGCATGTTTCGACGGCTTCGGTGAATCGGCTGATGGCGAAATTCGACTCGAACGGAACCTGGGGCAGATGGTCCAGCGTAATCTCGCCGATACCGATACCGTCAGGTCTGCTTCCGCGAAGACGCTCGATGGCTCGCTCGATGGATTCGGTGGCCTCCTTGTAGGCGCTACCGGGATCGTCCGTTACATGCGCGTTGCAGACTACCTTGATGGTCTTGGAAACGTGGTCGAAGATGACCATTGTCCGGTACAGGCCGAAACTCATGTCGGGCAGCGATCGGTCGTCGTCGGGCCCGTCGCCGAGTTTCTCGTAGTATCGCACCATGTCGTATCCGGCGTATCCGACTACCCCTCCGGTGAACCTTGGCAGCCCCGGCAGGTGGACGGGACGATAAGGTTCCATCAGGTCGGACAGTTCGGAAAGCGGGTCGTCGGATTGTTTTTCTTCAGCCTGAGCGCCGCGAGCGGCGATTACGACGCGATCGCGCGTGGCGGTGAAGGTGATTTCCGGATCGGCTGCGATGAAAGAGTAACGTGCAATCCTCTCGCCACCGACGACGCTCTCCAGCAGGAAAGCGTTTTTCGCCGGCGCGAATCCGGGCGGATGGGCCAGCCGCTCAAACGCGCTGACCGGAGTCAGAGCGTCGGAGAGTAACTCACGATAGACGGGAATCACGTTGCCCTGGCGGGCAAGATTGCAAAATTCGGTAAAATCAGGGTAATAATGTTTCATGGCATCACTCGCTCTCAATGGATAATTAAGACTTTCATCGGCGTTTCAACGCCGCTTACCTTAATAGGCCGAAGCAACGCGCCCGTTCGCATAGCGAGCGTCGCACCCCGGCCGGGGCCATACCCAATGTCGCGTGCAATGCAGCATAATACAAGTATCGTAAGAGATTCTTCCCGTTTTTCCAACGATATTCCGCGCCGGACTCAATCCTCCAGCGCCGCTTTGGC
>DAOVLV010000344.1 GCA_030631085.1 Planctomycetales bacterium
AACTGCGGCCGAGAGGAGTCGAACCTCCACGCCCCTAAGGGCACAGGCACCTGAAGCCTGCGCGTCTGCCAATTCCGCCACGGCCGCTGATTAATTGTTACAAACAGGTACTGGGTATTCTACAGACATGAGGAAAGATTTCAAGAGATGATTTTGCTTCCTGACGCTGTAGCGGCGGACTGTCCGGGCATCTTGACGCCGGCACTCATTGCTCAAAGCAATGCTCGGAACTCCACCACCGTCAAGCCCGCTTCACGGATAATCGCTCGAAGTGTACCCTTGGCTAATTCTTTATGATTCGGAACGGTAACTCGGCGATACGGATAAGTCACCCGCCGTAAAATTACATGACTACCAGTTTGATGATCGACGGCGTATCCGATCCTGCCCAAAGCGCTAACCGTCTTGCGACCGGAGACAACGGGCAGTTTGCTCATGCCTCGACCTCAACGATTTCCTCGGTGATGGCTGGTGGAATCGGCTCGTTGTGCTTGCGGAGGCTTTCGAGGTATCCGGAGATGGCGTCGGTAATGTTGGCGCGGGCCTGGTCTCGCGTATCGCCCTGGGAAATGCAACCCGGCAGCGTCGGGCACGTTGCGACAAACCGCCCATCCTCATCCTGTTCGATGATTATTCTGAGTTTCATGCAGTCTTCTCCCAACTTCCCATTTATCGTAACATACCAACCATAAACAGACAAGTGATGTGGTCGAATTTTCTCAAAAACATCCTTGCTCAATTATAATATAACTGTACAATAACCGCTCCTTACAACGATTGATGGAGTCAAACAGATGCCACGAGTATGTGCAATAACAGGTAGGAAGACCTCCGCAGGCCGGAAGTACAGCCGGCGCGGAAAGGCAAAATATCTCGGTGGAGTCGGTAAAAAAGTTACGTCGAAGACCAAACGTACCTTCAAGCCGAACATCCAGAAAGTCCGCGCCGTCATTGACGGAAAAGTTGTTCGTATTAACGTATCAACCAAGGCGATCCGAGGCGGACTTATCACAAAACCCCCAAAACGCAACTACACGCCTCCGGTTGAAGAAGAAGAAGCGACTGAATAAATCCGTGAACTCGCGAGTTCACGAATTCACCTCACTACGTATATTGGGCTTGACTACGCCACCGGTTAAGGATGGATTTGAACCGGCGTACCTATCGGGAGGGCGTAGAAGAGTTCCTTTATGTCCTTGTCGTCCAGTGCCACACATCCTGCCGTCCAGTCGCTCTTAGACCCGTGGCCATGGATCATAATCTCCCCGCCCAGCGGCGTGTACCACGGCGGCTTTTTCCGTCGCCGGTTTGCCTTGACGATGGCGTCGTGCTGGGCCTGGGTAATCAGGCCGTCGCGCAGGCCTCGCTCGGCGTCCTTAATGTTGGGATAACTCAAACCAAGCGACAGCGTGAATCGCGAATACTTGTTCTTGTAGCAGACGTAGAATTCGCCTTCGGGTGTTCGTCGGTCGCCCTCGCGGACCTTGTCGCCTTCGGAAGTTCCGGAAGCAGCCCGGTAAGTCTTGACAACCTCACCGTCGTTATAAACGGTCAACCTGTGGGCCGATTTTTCGACAATTACGCAAAGTCCCTTCGGCGTCGGCACTGGCAGGGGCTTCTTTGGCGAAGCCGGCGCCGAAGCGCTGGTCGGCCCATCGGGATTGGGACGAGTCTGTTTCCTGACTATCGCCGCGGTGGTAATCACCCCGGCTGCGACGAGAAATAAAATGAACAACTTCCGCTTCGTGCGAGACATCTGCTGACTCCATTCAACGGATGGGTACTTCGGCGGCAGCATTATTGCATACAACGAATTGACAGGCAAGCCTGAACGGGCGATTATGGACAATCGTAGGCTGGGCCGAAGGCCCACCTCCATCTATCGGAAAGGAACACATGAACAGAACACTTATCAAAGACGCCCTGACGGATGCGACCGTCGGTTCGGAAATAACCGTAGCCGGTTGGGTTCGCACGGTAAGAAACCACAAGGGCAAAAACCGCTTCAGTTTCATCACGCTCAACGACGGTTCGTGTCTGGCTACAATACAGGCTGTTGCCGATCCGAAGTTGTCCAACTACGAAAGCGATGTCGTGCATCTGACGGCGGGATGTTCCGTGGTCGTAACGGGCAAACTCGTCGAAAGCCAGGGAAAGGGTCAGAGCGTCGAGATACAGGCCGACGAAGTTCGCGTGCTGGGTCTGGCTGACGCGGAGGTCTATCCCATCCAGCAGAAGCGGCACACGTTTGAGTTCCTGCGGACGCAGGCGCACCTGCGGACGCGGACGAACACATTCGGGGCCGTCGCTCGCGTTCGCAACGTGATATGCGCCGCCATTCACGAATTCTTACAATCGCGCGGGTTCCTCTACGTCCACACGCCGATAATCACAGCCAGCGACTGCGAGGGCGCAGGCGAGATGTTCCGCGTTACCACGCTGGAAACCGGGCGGGACGATTTTGAGGCCGATTTCTTCGGCCGGCGGACGAGCCTGACCGTCAGCGGGCAACTGGAGGCGGAGACTTACGCCTGCTCGCTGGGAAGCGTTTATACATTCGGGCCGACCTTCCGGGCGGAAAACTCAAACACGCCGCGGCACTTATCAGAGTTCTGGATGGTTGAGCCTGAAGCAGCCTTCTGCGACGCCGCCGACAACGCCGACCTGGCGGAAGATTTTTTGAAACATATTTTTACATCCGTTCTTCAGCGATGCGGCGAGGACATGGAGTTTTTCAATAAGTGGATCGACAAAACCGTAATCGAGACGCTCACGCATGTAGCCGAGAGTGAATTCATCCGCCTGACGTACACCAAAGCCATCGAAATCCTCCAAAAGGCAGGCCGGAAGTGGGAGTTCCCGCCGGAATGGGGCAACGATATGCAGACCGAGCACGAGCGATACCTCACCGAGGAGATTTTTAATAAACCGGTCATCATCAGTGACTATCCTGCGAGTATTAAACCGTTCTACATGCGGCTTAGCGATGACGGCAAGACGGTTGCGGCAATGGACGTTTTGGTGCCGAAGATTGGCGAGATTATCGGCGGCTCGCAGCGCGAGGAGCGTCTTGACGTGCTGACCGAGCGGATGA
>DAOVLV010000023.1 GCA_030631085.1 Planctomycetales bacterium
CGAATCGCGCCGGCTGCGGTGAAACCTTCTTCGTGCGGAGCGGCCTGATAGTTGACGATTATATTGTTGTCCTCAAGTTTCCTCGCTATCTCGGTCCCCCGGCTATAACCGACATTGACTACTACCTGGTGCGTCTGCGTATATCCGACGTCCGCATCACCGGCTACGTCCATCCCGCAGCGTTTCAGCGCAGCGGCGAAGGCCTTGGCGTTGGCGATGACCTTTGACTGATACTCATCCTTAAAATGGTTCATCTCGTAGGCAGCCATCAGCAGGCCTACAAGCGTTCCGAGGTGATGATTACTGACCGAGCCGGGGAACGTCCTGCGGCAGATAGCCTCCCATAGGTGCCATCGCTCGTCGGTCTCGGCGTAGTTCGACGCGACGATTCCCCGCTGCGTACCGAAAAATGTCTTATGCGTCGAGCCGGTAACGATGTCCGCACCGTCTGCGAACGGTTCCTGGAAGTGCGGGCCGATAAGTCCAAGCACGTGGGCCATGTCGTACATAATGACGGTATCGATGCTCATCTCATCGGCGAACGCCCGAATATCAGCCACCGGTTCTGGGTACAGGACGACGCTTTTTCCGAAGATAATCAGTTCGGGTCTGTATCGCTCCAGCAGTTCCCTGCAGGCGGGCACGTCGATTTTATAGGGATTATCGGGCAGGACGGGGAAGTTGGTTATTGCCGGTTTTTCCGTTTTCGGGTCGTGTGCGATGAAGTCGCGCATCGCGCCCATCGGCTGGGAACTGAGATGCCCGCCCTTGATAATGTGATTGTTCATCACCCTTGCGATTCTTCTCGGCGGGCTTTTCCGGTCGGTCCGGTTGATGTAATCGACCATCGCGCTGAAGACGACGGCGTTCGCCATCTGCCCGCTGACGGCGCGGGTCTCGACCTCCGCACAGCCAAGGAATTTCCGAAGTTCATCTTCCAGCGAGGTCTCGACAGCCTCGATGAAATCCGTCCCCTGGTAGTAGAAGACGTCCGCTTCGTAGAATGCCTTGAGCGGTTTGTGCTCGGCATATCGGAAGGCGGGGTCCATAATCGACAGCATCCGGGCCATGGGCGATAGCGTCTGCTCGGACGGGATCAGGTTTATGCACTCTGCCTGTCGCCAGACGGTGTTTTCGAGCGTTTTTTCGAGCAGGTCGCGCGCCTTTTTCGCTCCATCTTTCTGCGGTTGAGTTTCGTGGCTGGCCAGGGCGTGGTCGAATATGATTGCCCTTGCGTAAGGCGGAGCCTCGCCGCGCAGGTGGAACGGGACGATAACGGCTTCGACCCGCTTGCCGCGAATTTCGATTTCTATCTTGTCGCCCTCGCGCAGGTCGCTGTCGAGCATGGCCAGGCAGAGAGACCGCATCGCTTTTTGGTCGGTTATTCTGCTCGACAGACCTTCGCCCTCGACTTTCCAGTACGGTGTTACCGTGCCGCTGGTAACGAAGCCGACGTGCTTGTCGCCGACGAACGCCCCTGCCGGCGGGCGGGCGATACCTTTACCAGCCACCGCCACCGGAACGATCCGTCGCGGCAGGTTCGCTATCAGCGAATAATCTTCGGAAAGGATTTTCATGAAGGCTTCATGCTGTTTGGTCAGTGGGTCTTTTCCAATAAAATTGCCCTTCAGCGGCGAGAAACTCACAGCGAATCGCGCAAGGGGGCAGGAGAAGACGGCAATTTCTTTTCCGTCCGGGTCCAGCCCCAGTTCGTGCCCGTAGAGCGGTAAGGCTGCTTCCAGCCGAAGAGTGTCGCGTGCGCCGAGGCCGACGGGTTCTGCGCCGCGATTAATCAGCAGGTCCCATATTTCCGGGGCGGCTTGACTATCGACGAACAGTTCGAAGCAGATCGGTTCGCCCGTATATCCGGTTCGGGCGAGACGGACCTCGACGCCGTTGATTACGACGGTTCCCAGTTCGTTCCGCATTGGTTCGGGAATTCGTCCTGAATCAATAATGCCGGAGAGTATCTCGCCGGACAGCGGGCCTTGGAGCGAGATCATCGCGATGTCTTCGGACTTATCGGTCATTTCCACGTCGTCGAATTCGGCGAGGTGTTCGGTGAAATGGTCCCAGTCCTTTTGGCGGTTTGCGGCGTTGACGACGAGGACGTATTCATCCTCCTCGAAGCGGTACAGGTACGCGTCATCGACAGCCCCGCCTTCGGCGTTGGGGATCATCGTGTACTGCGCCTGCCCGGCCTCCAGGGCCTCGGCGTTGTTGGTCAGGACGTGCTGGAGAAATCGCGTCGCGCCTGCGCCGCCGAAGATGAATCGCCCCATGTGCGAGACGTCGAATATCCCTGCGCCTTTGCGCGTAGCCATGTGTTCAGCCACGATTCCGCCGGCGTATTGCAGCGGCATCTCCCATCCGGCGAAATCGACTATTTTTCCACCACCGGCAACGTGCCGGTCGTACAGTACCGTTCTGTGCAATTCGCTCATGTCTCTTATCCATTCATTTTATCGAAGGGGGTATTGTAATAATGCTGCCGGACGAATCAAGACCGCAGACCGACCGGGCCGAAAGTCGAAGATAATCGTTGTTGTTCCACCGGGCCGATGATTACAATCTTTGCCATGGATTATTTCTCATGCAGAATCGGGACCGTCTTTCTATTTGCGTTGCTCCTGGCCGGTTGTGTCGATGAAGCAGACGTTGCGGAGGTTCGTCTCGACTTGACCGGTGTGGGGGTTTCTTCGGACGTTTCCGACCTGTCAGTCGTTCTTTCCAAAGGCGTCGATGAGAAAGGTCGGCTTATCCCGGCAGGTTTCGCGTCTGTGCGTAACCGGTTGGATTCGCAATTGAAGAAGATGGCCATATCCGGTCCGACGGCCACGCCGGAGATGTATCCGACGGACGAGTCTCGCTGGGCCTACTGGTACAACGCTCGTGCGGCATGGTCGATGAAGTTGGCGGATTTAGCGGGTTTTCCCCCGGCCCGATGTTGGCCACGGGCGCGCGAAAAGGTATTTCTCCTTGACGGGTGTGATATGTCGCTCGAAAAAATCGACTCGATTCTCCGGGATGAGACCAGGCGTAGCGGAGATTTTCGCCTGGCTGCCTGCGCGCCCGGAGCGTGGATCGATTACGCTCCGCTGCCTCAAAAGCCGTTCACCGAGGGAAACTTTTCCGTCAGGCTCGATGAGGCGTTCAACCGCTTGGTCTTGGACGAGCGGCGGTTCGTTATTGATGTTGATAACAAACGGGTTTGTATTCCGCCGATGTTGTGGGACTGTCGCGATATGGTCATAGCCAGGTACCGGCGGCGATTCGGCCCGTGCGAGGTCAGCCTGACCACTGCGCTGAGTCCGCACCTCGGACACCCCGCCCGATGCAGGCTCAAAAACGCCCTCGGATACGCCGCCGTTCGACAGAAAACGCGGACGGAAATTCTTATTACCAGACGCAAGATATTTTATCCCGGTAGTATCGGAAGAATTGAGCCGTGAATGTTTTCGCACAACTTGGTTCGCGGAGTCTCTCGTCGGTGTCGGCATTGGGGGATTTCTGTCGATTCTGCGGGCGAGTGTTTGAATGGATTCTGTCGGTGGGGCTGAGCAGGCGCAACATTCGCCTGACGCTCCGGCAGATGTATGAGCTCGGTACGCGGAGCGTTCCGGTGGTAATGTTCACCGGCGCGTTCGTCGGGATGGTCCTTGCCGCCCAATCCGTGCTGCAATTCAAGGCCGTTGGTTTGGAGGCGAAACTCGGCGCAATCGTCAACCTTTCGGTGGTGCGGGAATTAGGCCCGGTGCTGGCGGCGATTATGCTGGCCGGTCGCGTCGGCGGCGGCCTGGCAGCCGAACTGGGAACCATGCGAGTTACCGACCAGATCGACGCGCTGCGTGCGATGGGGGCCGACCCGCTCCGCGTACTGGTAGTACCGAGGTTCCTCGCCTGCCTGCTTCTGATGCCGATCCTCGTGCTCTATGCCGACCTGACGGGAATCCTCGGCGGGTACCTCATCGGCGTCGGAATCTACGGTATCAATGCAGCCGAGTTCTGGGAACACGCCGCCAGATCGGTGGAAATGTTCGATATTGTTACCGGACTTATCAAGAGTTTGTTCTTCGCCGGTGTGATGAGCCTTATCTGTTGTTGGCGTGGTTTTCGCTGCCAGCCCGGAGCGGCAGGGGTCGGAAGAGCGTGCACCGAAAGTTTCGTAGAATCCTGCATGGCTATTCTTGCGCTGGACTTCTTCATCGGGGTACTACTCAATACGATCTATACCATCACATGGGGCGCGCCGCCGGTAATGTGATAAATCCGAATGTCGAAATCCGAAATCCGAAAACCGAAACAATATCGAATGACCAAAATTCAAAATCCGAAACACAAAACGGTCCAGTCTGAAAAATTGTTTGGAACATTTGGTTATTCGAATTTCGGATTTGTTTCGGATTTCGACATTCGGATTTCGTATTTGAATCTGGCGGAGGTTTTCTGATAATGCTGCGAAAATGGTACACAAACTGGCTTTCGCGTCATTGCAACCGGACGAGTTTCGCGTTGCATATGGTCGGAATCCCGGCTGCTTTTGTCGCTGCGCCGGTAGCGGCCATAATGAAATACTGGGTACTCGCTGCCGGGTTTTTTCTCGGCGGATATATCTTGCAATTTATCGGGCATCTGATAGAAGGCAACCGCTCCGGCGAAGAAGAACTGGTCCGAAGACTGCTCCACCGGAAATAACAGGCCAAGCCCACGGGCTGCGTCCCGTGGGTCCATGCGGATTCAAATGGAGCTGATGATGGTAAAGAGCGACGAGAAACTGGCGATTGACGGTGGTAAGGCAGTGCGGGAAAAACCATTTCCGCCGAGGCGATTATTCGGGGACGACGAAAAGGCCGCCGCCGTTGAAGTTTTCGACGAGTCCATTGCTACCGGCGAAGCCTTCGGCTACGGCGGTAAGCGCGAGCAGGAGTATGAGAAAGAATTCGCCGAGCGTCTCGGCGGCGGGTTCGCCAAGGGCACTAACTCCGGCACGTCGGCGTTGCTTGCGGCGATAGCGGCGCTGGAACTGGAGCCGGGAAGCGAAGTCGTCTGTCCGCCCATAACCGACCCCGGCGGGGTAATGCCTATAGTGATGATGAACTGCATACCCGTTCCCGCCGATACGAATGAGTTTTCCTTCAACGTCGGACCTGAACAGATAGCCGCAGCAATTACAGAACGCACTCGGGCAATCGTCGTGGCCCCAATATTCGGCGAACCTGTGGACATGGACCCGATAATGGAATTGGCCGGCGAGAAAGGACTCGCCGTCGTCGAGGACGCCGCACAGGCGCACGGGGCAGTCTATCGCGGTTCCACCGTCGGGACCCACGGCGACATCGCCGCTTTCAGCACGATGTACGGCAAGCACTACGCCAGCGGCGGGCAGGGCGGAATATTCTTCACACGAAACGAAGATTTATTCTGGAAGGCCAGGCGGTTCATGGACAGGGGAAAACCTTTTGGGACGGATGAACCAAACAACGTCCGCCTGGGTCTGAACCTCAACACCGACGAACTGTCAGCCGCTATCGCGCGGGTCCAACTGAAAAAACTACCGTGGATCGTCGAACGCCGACAGTCCGTCGCCGCCGCTGTGTCCGACGGAATAAAATCACTTCAGTCCGTCGCGCTGGGAAAAATCATCCCTGACGCGAAGGCGAGTTACTGGCACATGCGAATGACGGTCGATGCCGACAAACTCACCGTCGATAAGGACACTTTCGCCGAAGCATTAGCCGCTGAAGGAATCCCCGCCTCGCCATCGTATCGTCATATACCCGCGGAGCACGTCTGGTTCCGCAGCCGGAACACTTACGGGTCCAGCGGTTATCCGTGGACGTCCCCGTATGAGCCGTTGAACCTGCCGAACTGCGAAGCCGCGGTAGCCCGCAACTTCCTCATCCACATCCACGAAAACTGGACAGATAAGGAAATCGCCGATACCGTTACAGCCTTGACGAAAGTCGAAAAGGCGTATCTGAAATAGCGGGCGCCATGCCCTCATGCGCAGCGCAGCAGATGGGCATGTAACGTAGCGATAGGCATGCTTATTGGAAGATTACATCAGCAAGATGAACGTGGATTGACCCGCCGTGGCGGGCAGGACACGGGTACAAAACCGAACGGCAAGCCGATTCTCAAGGTCGGCTTGAGGTTTAGTTACTTTTGGCTTGAGTGTGAGAAAAACGTAACATGAGTGAGACGCGCACAGGTCAGCCGTACGGTTTTTCACTTTCGGATACGCTGCTGGCCGAAGTCGGGGAGGTTCCCCAGTCCGCACTGCATTACGACGCCGACGCCATCTGCCGGGCGTACGATGCCATTGTTCCGGTGGCCGAGCGGCTCGGTGTGGACCCGCCGCAGCCCCGGCTGGCGGGTTTTGCCTATAATCACGCCTCCACGCTCGGCGCGGAGATAACCTTCAAACCTGACTCGCCCGAACCGGGCATCAGCCCCTGTATCCACATCCCCGAAGACATCGACCGGCTGACCGAACCGGAGGATTACCTCTCGGCCGGCATCGTCCCGCAGCGCCTGGAGTCGCTGCGGCAGTTGAAGCAGCGCCGGCCCGACGCAAGCGAGTTCATCGGCCACGATTACGAAGGCCCCATCACCACGGCGGTACTGCTGATGGGGCAGGATTTTTTAATGCTGCCTTACGACGACCCGGCCCGGGCGCATCGCCTGCTGGAGTTCTGCGTCCGCAGTGCGCTGAATTACACCCGGACTCTGAGGCAGCATCAAAACCACCCGACGGGTCCTCAGCCGGTGGGAATGTGTGACGATTTCGCCGGGATGTTCCCGCCTGAAAAGTTCGGCGAGTTCGTCGCGCCCTACTGGGATAAGATGTACACCGGGCAGCAGGCTACAGAACGCTTCCTGCACTCGGAGTTACTACGCCGGGAGCACCTGCCGTTCCTGACCGACTTGAAGATCGACACCTTCGACCCCAGCGTCGATGAACATATCACTGCTGAAATTCTCCGGGAGCACTGCCCGGTGCCTTATATGCTTCGGCTCTGGCCGGCATGGGTGCAGCAGCAATCCGCCGAGGAGTTGGTCCAAAAGTACCGCCACCTGGCGGATTTCGCCCCGACGAGTATCACTTTCGCCCTGGACCGCCTGGTCGATGAGCCGAAGATCGTCGCCCTGCTGGAAGTAGCAAGGGAATTGGCATAAGGAGATAATTTCTATAACCCGCTTACTCGCCTGCCAGCGCCTCTTCGACGGTGTCATAGATGTCGAAGAGTTTTGTCAGGCAGGTTGTTTCCAGCAGTTCGCGTACGGAAGCGGCTGGGCGGGCGAGCCTGATCTGCCCGGCGTGATGTCGGCACTTGAGGTGCCCGACGATAATCGCGCCGAGTCCTACCGAGCAGATGAAGTCCATCCCCTTCAGGTCCAGAACGATGACGGGGATGTGTTCGGCTGCGAGTTGCTCCAGTTTTCCCTGGAGGCTCTCGGCGTTGGATATGGAGACCGAGCCGGTAATGGTAAGGACAACGGCGTTGTCGCGTTTCGTTACATCCATCGTGAGCGGCGTGTTGTGAGACGAGTCTGTTATAATCGTCTCCTTCTAATTATGTCCGGCGAGGTGTGGTAGTCCTGTACACCGGCGCTTGGCCATGCGGACTTCGTTGCCGCGATCATTATAGGACACTTCGTCCATGTAGGCTCTCATCAGCATAATCCCCCTGCCGGAGGGTTTTTCGAGGTTTTCATCGGCGGTGGGGTCGGGTACGGCTGCAGGGTTGAATCCGGCGCCCTCGTCGCAGACGGTAATCGTCGTCTGTTCGGCCCTGACGTCGGCCGATACCCTGACCTTCCTTGCGCGGTCGAAATTGTTACCGTGCTTGATGGCATTTATCAATGCCTCTTCCAGCGACAGGCGTATTGCGAAGCGGTCGTCTTCGCTGTAACCGGCGGCGACAGCAAGCGAGAGAACCTCCTCGGTCAGGTGCCTCGCGGCGGTCAGGTCGGTGGGAATACTCTTGTCAATCATGTTTATAGTAAGTCCAACCCCGGCGACCTAAGAGGACGCTTCCGCGACGGCCTCGCTGCGATCGGCGCATGTCTTAAAAACCTCGTTCAAACGGGTAATCGTGAACGCCTCGTAAATCGGCGGACTGATATTGCACAACACAAGCCTTCCGTTGCTTTGACGAGCACGCTTGTTGAGAGTTATCAGCATACTCAGGGCGCTGCTGGACATGTGGTCAACGCTGGTGAAATCCAGCACAAGCCTGACGCCGTCGGACTCGGCGATTATGCCGGACAACGCCTCGGAAATCTGCGAAATGCTCATCTCGTCGAGTATCTTCCTGTCGGTCAACTCGACGATTGTTACGTCGCCTGCCTTGAGAACTTTCAGCCTGGAGCCCTGTTCTTCCATCAATTTACTCCTTTGTAACACCTTCGCAGGGATGATACGTCGGTAACGGTAATAATGTCAAGCGCATCAGGGTCGGGTGATGTTTCGCTACAGAAGAAATTGGATAATGTTGGCCATAACGCTTGCTACCAGCAGCGCCAGTAAAATGTAGATCAGCACGTATTTTACCTCGTCGTCGGCCTGGAACAGCATCTCCGGGGCGGGTTGTTCTTCTTCCTGAATCAGGGTCGAGAGCGACTTGGCGTCCAGCATCTTGTGGACCTGCAAAGGCGGTTCGCCTCTGGCAACGGATACAAGGTCGAGCAGCAGATCGGCGGTGGATGCGTATCGGTCCTGAGGCTTCTTCGCCATCATTACCTCCACGACCTCGCCCAGTCCGACCGACAGCGATATGTTTATATGGTCGGGGGGGGTCAGCGTTTCCTTGAGGTGTTTGTTCATAACGGCTACGGGCGTTTCGGCTTCGAAAGGTACTTGTCCGGTTATCATGTGATACAGCGTCGCGCCGAGTCCGTAGATGTCTGCGCGGAAGTCGATGTCCATATCGCCTCGAATCTGCTCCGGGGAGATATAATACGGTGTACCGTAGGCCTTACCTGCTTCTGCCTGGGCGGCCTGGGCGTCTTCGGCCAGACGCGCCAGACCCATGTCTGCCAGTTTCGCAATGCCTTCGGTGGTGATCATGATGTTCTTGGGTTTGACGTCGCGGTGGATCAGTCCTCGCTCGTGAGAGTGGGCGAGTGCTTCGGCGATCTGAATGGTTATTTTCAGGGCTTCGGCCTCGCTGAAAACCTTTCCTTCGTCCAGTTCGTCATAGACGGTGTGTCCTTCGACGTACTCCATGACGAAGTAGTGGTATCCGCCCGATTCGCCTACGTCGAATGCCTGGACGATGTTGGCGTGGTTGAGTTTGGCGGCGGCTTTTCCTTCCTTGTAGAACCGCTCGACGTATTCGGGGTTTTCGCTGTACCGTTTCGGGAGAACCTTGATGGCGACCAGGCGGTCCAGGCTCAACTGTCTGGCCTTGAATACCGTCGCCATCGCCCCGGAACCGAGTTTGGAGAGTATCTGGTATCCGGGAATTTGCTGGGTGGGGCGAATTACCTCCACCGCCTTGACCACGCGCTGCAACTGACTGGTTGTAACGATGCCTTGGTCAACCATGACGCCGGCCAGGCTGCATTGGCGATCGTCCGCCTTAAGGTGTTCCTGCTCGGCGGCGCACTCGGCTACTTCCTCGACAGTAGCGAGGTGCTTCTCCAGCACGATTCGCTTAATTTCGCTGTCGCTGGCCGCTGTTGACTTGGTTTCGTTGTCGGTCACGCTTTGGGTCTCTTATAGATACTGGAAGATTTATTTCGTTTTTCGTGCCCTGTCGCTCCGACGCCTATAATTCTTATACTCTACGAGCGTATCCGTCAAGCATTGTTCTTTTACGGACAGTACACTGTTGCCGGACCGAGGCGATCACGGAAGTGTCCGTTCTCAAATAACCATCGACGAACGGACCAGCATAAATGGCACTGACCGGCGTATCCGTCCGCCTGCTCGACGTAACCGAGCCGCTCGGCTTCGGCCATCAGCGCCACCGGGCCGGAGCGCGCCAGCAGGTTTAATACGTCAACCGGCGGAACAAGTTTTCCACCGTTATTCATATCGGCAAAGTGATTGTAGAGGTTTTGCCATAACTGTCCCACCGAATCGGTATCGGTTACCCGTCCCAGTATAATTCCCGCGCAAGTTCCCGGACAGACGATCCCCTCACCGTCGATATGGACGTGGCGCGAACGCAACAGCCTGTTGTAGCAGGGTTTATCGGCAAAGGCCGCCGCCGGCTTCGTCGGTAGCAGACCCGCCAGTTCAACGGACGCCCTGCCGGCGAGGCGGTCCCGATTTTTTTCGGCATAAGCGGTAAATACTCGTTTCCGCTGCTCTTGTGTCATCGAATCGGTATCAAAACCCTCTGTCGCCCAGTCGAGCCAGCGGACGCGGATACGGTCCGGGCCAAGAACTTCCTCGCCGATACGCGCCAGCAGACGCACTCGCTCAATGGGGACGAATTGCTGGTGGTACGGATCAGACGAAATCGCCAGCCTTCCCATCCCGGCTTCGTTCAGTGCCGCCAGGTGGTCGCTGATAATTTTTTCGTCGGTCGCCCAGAAAGCGTTGGTCTCGACGGCTTCAGCCGGTTCCAGGCCGGCGACCTTCGCCCGGCGGAGCAGTTCGATGAGCGTTTCCCATCGTCCGAACGGTTCGCCTCCGCCGATGTGGATCCGGCAGCCGTGAGGCGAGGCATTTTGGAGACCTTCCCAGAACGCCAGACCCGCCTCGACGCTCATGTCGCCCTCGGCCTCCGGTGACGAGCAGACGTAACACGAAGCGCACCGCGCATTGCACCAGTACGTCAGCATCAGCCCGGCGAAGGACCAGTATTTCACCGGCATCGGTTTGGAGCGGTCGAATTTCCGCATAATGACATTGTAACCATTCGTAACCTGGTTACTGAAGTAACCAGGCCTCTTCTAACGTGAACACAGTTTCGCGTACGGACAGTTTTTGCAGAGCGACTTGTCGGTATCGCTGATGCGTTGAAATTGTCCTGCCCGTCGGCAATGGACCAGTTCGGTCGCCAAGTCTGCAAGGCGTTGCTGAGCGGCGGCGATGGTTTCCGGTGTTGCGCCGAAGCGGTGCGAGACGCCCGCACGAAGGAAATAGACCATCGCATCGGCGATTTCTGTATCGAAGGCTTTTCCGGCGGCGGCGAGGTATGTTGTCATCTGCAACTCGTACCGCATGGCGTGTTCGGCGGCCTGTTCGGGGGTGATGCGGTCGGATTTATAGTCCACCACATGCCACGCCCCTTCGATATCCTGATACAGCAGATCGATCTGGCCCGTAA